>NZ_JAUBWA010000027.1:0-60799 GCF_036702825.1 Microcoleus sp. A003_D6
AAGAATTAAGAAAGATTCACGGCGGTTAAAACCGCCCGTGCCGCTTACATCTCATGGCTAAAGCCGATGAGTTTTCCGCTTGCCGAACTTTTTTTTATAAGTATTAAAGCAATACTAATTTTAATTTAGCACCTGGGTCCAAATACGGCGAATCAATTAAAAACCCGGTTTCTGGGGAAAAACCGGGTTTTAAACTGAAAATTGGCGTTTTCCATTCTTCTAACAAGTTTACTGATCGTAGCTGCCGCCGACGCCGATTTGTGTATTGTAGATTTTGGCATCAGTGATGGTCATATCTTCCATTGATGCGCCGGATACGTCTGCGGTGTTAATAATTGCTGCGGTCAGATTTGCCCGATCGAGGTCTGCGCCATTTAAACTGGCATTAGTCAGGAAAACTGCGGTTAAGTTAGCACCCGTCAAGTTAGCGCCCGTCAAGTCAGCACCTTCGAGGTTGGCGCGAGAGAGATTTGCCCCTTGCAAATTCGCTTCTCTCAAATCTGCACCAATTAAATGAGCTTCCGCCAAATTTGCTCCCGACAAGTCGCACTTAAAACATTGCCCGGTTGACAGTAACTGTTTGACTTGATCCGGATTTTGGGCGCGAGCGGGCCCGGCCAATAGTAGGGGAGTAATTAAAAGAGTAGCGGCTAGTAGATGGCGTTTCATAATCCCTTTTCCTCAGCAGATTCGGTGTTTAAGTTCTTCTGTTTATATCTACAATTTTAGCACGGTTGTTTTCGGAAATTGCGATCGAATTCACAGCAGGTCTGTGATATCGATTGCCCTCTACAACGCACAAATAGTCTCGAAAAGGTCGCAAAACTTAATGTTGCAAAACTTAATACAGTGTCTTTTGGTAGTAAACTTTTATACGTTAGCTAGGACAGCCAACAGATGTGTACTTCGGAAGATGGATCTCATTAGCGCTGCGGTGGATGATATTTATAAGTTAATTTTATTGCCAAAAATTCCAGACAAATACATTATTTTTAATAAAACTGTCACGGGACAGAAAATTTACACTTAAAATAAAGATACAATTATAACTCTATAGGTAGAGGGAGATCCGTCAACGGCCCGATCCCCAGCCCTAGATTAAGGTGCATTTTTAACAAAAATTTTAATTAGGTCTCAGCAGCGCTGTAAAAATCCACCTACTGCTTGGAAAGCAGCGCATTTTAGGAATGTCCCAGAGGCGTACCCCTCGCCAAACTAAATTAAATATGTTCAAAAACGAGTCCTCCAAGTATCTGCCGACTATAGATCAAGTAATTGACCGATCCCCCTTGACAGTTGCGCCAGATACCCCACTATCCGAAGTAATTACCCTGATGGGTCAACGGCGCCCAAGTTGCTCTCTAAACGCAGACATTCCACCAACCGATATCTACCAGCAACTAACAGAACTCGCCAATCCCCCCACCTCAAGTGCCTTCAGAGATGCGACAGGTATCTGCGTCTTTGTCGTGGAAAAATCATCCTCGCCATCTGCTCAAAATTCTCAATTGCAAGGAATCTTCACCGAGAGGGATCTCGTCGATTTGATTGCGTCGGGCAAAAACTTAAAAAATGTCAAAATCGCAGAAGTCATGAAGCAGCCTGCGACAACTCTCACCAAAGGTGAAGAGCAAGACATTTTTAGTGCCCTAATTCTGCTGGGCCACCAAAGAATTCACCACCTGCCAATATTAAATAATGGCGGTCAACTCCTAGGAGTAATTACGCCGGAAAGCATTCGCCAAGCGATGCTGCTACCTGCAAATATCTTAAAAATGCGCAGCGTGAAAGAAGTAATGACTGCACAAGTCATTCAAGCGCCTGTCACCGCGTCGGTGATGAGTTTAGCTGAGTTGATGGCGCAGCACCGCGTTAGCTGCGTGGTAATTACAGAATCAACAGAATTATCGATTAATTTGCCGTTTCCTATTCCCGTAGGTATAGTCACAGAACGGGATATTGTGGAATTTCAAGCTTTAGATATAGATTTGTCGCAAACGATCGCCCAAACTGTGATGAGTACCCCCTTATTTAGTCTCAAGCTAGAAGACTCGCTGTGGGTAGCTCATCAGGAAATGCAGCAGCGTTTAGTCCGCAGGTTGGTAGTAACGGGGGTTAGGGGAGAACTGCTGGGAATAGTTACTCAAAGCAGCTTGCTGCGCGTACTTGACCCGATGGAAATGTCCGGGGCAATTGATGTCCTGCACGATTCAGTCGCAGAAAGGACTAGCGAATTGCAAAAAGCCATCGCATCCCTCAGCTTGACTAACGCCCGACTGGAAAGCGAAATCGCTACCCGCGTGCAGGCCGAGGTGCGGCTGCAACTGTTAGAATCTGTCGCAGTCAACGCTAACGACGCGATCGTAATTATGGATGCGGGACACAGCAATATCTCCGATCCCGCCATCATCTACGTCAACGAAGCTTTTACCCAAATGACTGGTTATCGGCCCGAAGAAATTATCGGGCAAACACCTAGTTGTCTGCGCGGGCCCGACAGCGACGGCACTCAAGTTGCCAAAATTCGCCGCGCTTTTTCTCGCCGAGAACCGCTGCGCTTGGAATTGATCAACTACCGCAAAGACGGTTCAACTTATTGGGTGGAACTCAACAGCGTACCGGTTGCTGACGAGTTAGGGAACGTCACTCACTGGGTGTCCGTGCAGCGGGATATTAGCGATCGCAAGCGCATGGAACAAGCATTTTTTGAGGAAAAAGAACTCGCTCAGGTTACTCTACAATCGATCGGCGACGCAGTAATCGCTACTGATGCCGGCGGCTGCATTTCTACCCTCAATCCAGTTGCCGAAAAACTCACGGGTTGGTCAACCTCGGAAGCTCAAGGTTTGCCCCTCGCCAGCGTACTCAGAATAGTTGACGAAACCAGCAGGATGCCGATCGAAAATATCGCCCAAATCGCTTTGTACGAAGGTCGGATTGTTGACCAAGGGTACAACAGCTTGCTGATTGCCCGCAACAATCGCGAATTTGCGATCGACCACTGCGTCGCGCCCATCCACGCCAGCAACGGCGAAATTGTCGGGGCCGTCGTTGTGTTCCGAGATGTCACCAAAGTGCGAACTCAAGCGCGGCAATTAACCTGGCAAGCAACTCACGACGCCCTGACGCAATTAGTCAACCGCTGCGAATTTGAATACCAGCTAGAACACGCCCTGCACAGCGCTCAAGGTTACGGTCAACAACACGTTATGCTTTACCTGGATCTCGATCGTTTCAAAATAGTTAACGACACTTCCGGTCACGTTGCAGGTGACGAACTGCTGCGGCAAGTCAGCCTGCTATTTAAAAGGAATATCGGCAAAACTGATATTTTGGCGCGTCTGGGCGGCGATGAGTTTGCCGTACTCCTGTACCAGTGTTCCCCCGAACGGGGATTGGATGTTGCAGAATCGCTGCTGCAAAGCATTCAGGGATTCCGGTTTGGGTGGCAGGACAAAACTTTTTCGATCGGCGTCAGTATCGGTTTGGTGGCAATTAATCCCAAAACAGCATCGACATCTGCGGTTTTGAGCGCGGCTGATATTGCTTGCTACGCTGCTAAAAATAAAGGCCGCAACCGGGTGCAGGTTTATCAAGCGGGCGATCGGGAATTAATCAAACAGCACGGCGAAACCCAGTGGGTAGTGCAAATTAATCAAGCTTTAGAAGAGAATCGCTTTTGCTTGTACTCTCAGCCGATCGTACATTTGCTCAACTCTCCCACTACGGGAACCCACTGCGAAATCCTGCTGCGGCTACAGCTTGCAACGGGTCAGTTGGTGTCGCCGATGGCGTTTATTCCGGCAGCCGAACGCTACAACTTGATGCACGCGATCGACCGCTGGGTAATTCGCACTTTATTTAGCAATTTATCTAAATTTTTCACCGCAAATTTATTAGTCCAAAACCCCGGTGCAGATAGCGATAAAATAGTGACCTTGCCTGCTTGCTCTGTTTTGTCTAATTCGCAATCCTCATTTGGCAAATATCCCAGCCTTTATGCAATCAACCTTTCTGGAGACAGCATCAACGAAGAAAAGTTTATCGAGTTTATTCAGGAGCAGTTTTCCATCCATCAAATACCCCCGGAAATAATTTGTTTTGAAATTACCGAAACCGTGGCGATCGCTAATCTCAGCAAGGCAGCAAGCTTGATTTGGCAACTCAAGGAACTCGGCTGCCAGTTTGCCTTGGACGACTTCGGCAGCGGGATGTCTTCCTTTGCTTACCTGAAAAGCTTGCCGGTTGACTATATCAAAATTGACGGCAATTTTATTAAGAATCTTGCCGACAATCCTATTGATATCGCAATGGTGGAAGCTATTACCAAAATTGCTCACGTTATGGGAATTAAAACTGTTGCTGAGTATGTGGAAAGTCAAACAGTTATCGATAAACTCAAGGAACTTGGGGTAGATTACGCTCAAGGTTATTATTTGGGAAAACCTCAACCTTGTAATTTCAGCTCTCCTAATTTAGAGGATTTTTTGGGGGAATTGCCTGTTAATTCTTTGGCTTTTGAAGCAAAGCTGGCTTCTTAAACCGTTGACAGAAGGAAGAAGGAAGAGGGAAGAGGGAAGAGGGAAGAGGGAGAATAGCCCAATTCCCAATTCCCAATGACAACTGCCAACTGTCAACTGTCAACTGTCAACTGATAGCAGCTTCAAGGTACTGACTGTCTAACAGAAAAGCACCTTTTTCAAAGCGAATGCCCCAATAATTGCCGGGACGCCGATCGATCACAACACCTTCAGCGCCGATCGCAATTACATTGGCAGGCCGCAGCATGGGCATGGGTTCGGCAGTTTTGACGTAAGGTGGCATTGCCACAACTCGGACTTTTTGACCGACGGTGAATTCTTTTTCCATGAGTTTTATTCCTTTTGGCGATCGGCATAACCTAGTCATATCAAATCCGGTGGCATCGGAATTATGTAGTGCGAGTGATGACTTTCTCAATTAACTGATCTTTTATTTGTTTCAATCCCTGATAGGGTTTTAGGTATTTTGCGGCCAATGTTGCCTACACTTCAACAGGCAATCGTAGGCACGTTTCAATCCCTGATAGGGTTTTAGGTTTTTTTCGGTGCATAATTGGCGGATTTGTTTAGCCAAGACTTTGAGTTTCAATCCCTGATAGGGTTTTAGGTTTTTTTCGGTGCTATTATTTCGTAGGTCTTGCCGGAGTTGGAGGAAAGTTTCAATCCCTGATAGGGTTTTAGGTTTTTTTCGGTTCAATGCGGGCAGATTCGCCCACTAACTCTTCTAAGTTTCAATCCCTGATAGGGTTTTAGGTTTTTTTCGGTTCTCTTACGAGATTGTCGATCGCCAGGGTAAATTAAGGTTTCAATCCCTGATAGGGTTTTAGGTTTTTTTCGGCTACCCTGTCGCAGCCATCAGCGCAAAGCGAGAAGTTTCAATCCCTGATAGGGTTTTAGGTTTTTTTCGGCTGTTCAAATCCAAACCGATGCCCGACAGGGTGACTAAGCTGTTTCAATCCCTGATAGGGTTTTAGGTTTTTTTCGGCTGAATCCCGAGTTCGCCTCGCTCTCCTTTTTTTGAGTTTCAATCCCTGATAGGGTTTTAGGTTTTTTTCGGCTTTAAATCCTACTGCGAGCAAGGATTGGGCCGCCAGCACTTCGTTTCAATCCCTGATAGGGTTTTAGGTTTTTTTCGGCTTGCAAAGTGTCGGTTTTGCCGATCGCCCAAAATGTTTCAATCCCTGATAGGGTTTTAGGTTTTTTTCGGTCCGGGTTTAACAGCTTAGAAATTTATCCTTTAGGTTTCAATCCCTGATAGGGTTTTAGGTTTTTTTCGGCGTTGCAATCAATACTATGGTGACAATAGTAGTATCTGGGTTTCAATCCCTGATAGGGTTTTAGGTTTTTTTCGGCGATGTAGACGCTGCCGTTAATTTAATGCTTCGCGTTTCAATCCCTGATAGGGTTTTAGGTTTTTTTCGGCGGCGGCAGAGTTTACTTTGATTCACGGCCGATCGCCCGTTTCAATCCCTGATAGGGTTTTAGGTTTTTTTCGGCCTGATGACCCCGTAGCGTTAGCTTGTAAGGATTACGGGTATAATGTTGGTTTCAATCCCTGATAGGGTTTTAGGTTTTTTTCGGCTGAACAAGTCCGAAATATGTTTGAGAGGGAGATTTTAGTTTCAATCCCTGATAGGGTTTTAGGTTTTTTTCGGCGAGATGCAAAAGCGGTTTAGTCGCTATATAGTAAGGTTTCAATCCCTGATAGGGTTTTAGGTTTTTTTCGGCGGTTCTACCCAAGTAGGGTCACGCATATATTTAGTGTTTCAATCCCTGATAGGGTTTTAGGTTTTTTTCGGCATAAAAAAGTTTGTGGAGTAGGTGGTTCTCATATTGGTTTCAATCCCTGATAGGGTTTTAGGTTTTTTTCGGCCGATATTAGGTACATGAAGAACAGAGAGAGCGACACGTTTCAATCCCTGATAGGGTTTTAGGTTTTTTTCGGCTCAATAGCTGACACTCTTAATGAGCTAATCCAAGTGTTTCAATCCCTGATAGGGTTTTAGGTTTTTTTCGGCTATGGCAAAAACAGTCGAAGTTTTGACTTTAATGTTTCAATCCCTGATAGGGTTTTAGGTTTTTTTCGGCGGAGTTTTATCACATCAGCCACCTGAATTAGTATCCGTTTCAATCCCTGATAGGGTTTTAGGTTTTTTTCGGCTTACGCGCTGGCCATCTTTGTAAGACAGTCGGTAAGTTTCAATCCCTGATAGGGTTTTAGGTTTTTTTCGGCGTCGCTGGACGAGCGAATGTGGTATCCATGATTGTTTCAATCCCTGATAGGGTTTTAGGTTTTTTTCGGCTCTATGCGATCAGGGCGCTGCACGGAGCTTTATTTCGCGTTTCAATCCCTGATAGGGTTTTAGGTTTTTTTCGGCTATCAATCCCGACGCGGTTGGCGGGCAAAGATTCAGCCGCTCGTTTCAATCCCTGATAGGGTTTTAGGTTTTTTTCGGCTGGCAGTCGGTTGAGCTGATGCCCGATTTCTTTCGTTTCAATCCCTGATAGGGTTTTAGGTTTTTTTCGGCGGCGATCGGGCAAACCGACCAAGCGGCATTTGTGTTTCAATCCCTGATAGGGTTTTAGGTTTTTTTCGGCCAACCGGTCTCCCACCGACAGCCGAGCTTTTCCGTTTCAATCCCTGATAGGGTTTTAGGTTTTTTTCGGCTGACCCTCTATTCGGAACCGGTATTGCAAATAAAGTTTCAATCCCTGATAGGGTTTTAGGTTTTTTTCGGCACGAAGAAGCGAGCGGCCGCCTCCCCGCTGGGAGTTTCAATCCCTGATAGGGTTTTAGGTTTTTTTCGGCAGAAGTCAAATACATAATAACTCTAAAATAATAAGTTTCAATCCCTGATAGGGTTTTAGGTTTTTTTCGGCAAAAGTATCCGAATGTTCAATTCCTGAAATAGTAGTTTCAATCCCTGATAGGGTTTTAGGTTTTTTTCGGCCCGGCAGTATTCTCTCTAAATACTCTACAAGTATGGTCAAGGTTTCAATCCCTGATAGGGTTTTAGGTTTTTTTCGGCAGAAGGTTTAGCATTTGGTGCGTAAAAAATCCAGTTTCAATCCCTGATAGGGTTTTAGGTTTTTTTCGGCATGACTAACTAAGGCATTGCACCTCAGTAGTAGGCTTATGTTTCAATCCCTGATAGGGTTTTAGGTTTTTTTCGGCATGATTTATATAATAGAGAACTTAATATGATAAGTTTCAATCCCTGATAGGGTTTTAGGTTTTTTTCGGCAGAGGATAAAAGCGAGCGAGTAGCTGAGATAAGAAATCAGTTTCAATCCCTGATAGGGTTTTAGGTTTTTTTCGGCTTCCTATCTCAGGAGGTTGATGCTCTTTACCGTGTTTCAATCCCTGATAGGGTTTTAGGTTTTTTTCGGCTTAAACAGAACCTTGAAAATTGAGTCGATAGACACGAAGTTTACGTTTCAATCCCTGATAGGGTTTTAGGTTTTTTTCGGCGATAAAATCGTCGTCCCTAGCTTTATTTTAGGAGGTTTCAATCCCTGATAGGGTTTTAGGTTTTTTTCGGCTCTAATGCTAGTGCTGACCTAAATAATAAGATTGTTTCAATCCCTGATAGGGTTTTAGGTTTTTTTCGGCTTTACTAAAAGTAGGTGTATTATTTCACTTACATGTTTCAATCCCTGATAGGGTTTTAGGTTTTTTTCGGCCCCCAGCGTGAAGGCGCTCCCGCCCGCACCTCCGTTTCAATCCCTGATAGGGTTTTAGGTTTTTTTCGGCCAAACAAATAGCAGATGGCAAGCTGTCAGTATTTTCTGTTTCAATCCCTGATAGGGTTTTAGGTTTTTTTCGGCAGAATAGCAAATCTACCAGTGCTAAAAAAGGTTCCAAGTTTCAATCCCTGATAGGGTTTTAGGTTTTTTTCGGCAGGACTGACTGTAAAACTTGCAGTTTTTTCCTGATGAGTTTCAATCCCTGATAGGGTTTTAGGTTTTTTTCGGCTTAACAAAACTTACCAATCCCCACGCCGCCAGTTGCCCGTTTCAATCCCTGATAGGGTTTTAGGTTTTTTTCGGCTGAAATTTGGACTATCAGAATCCATCGGTGTGATATTTCAATCCCTGATAGGGTTTTAGGTTTTTTTCGGCCGGAGCGCTAGAAAGTATCGTTGTGCGAACTGGAACGTTTCAATCCCTGATAGGGTTTTAGGTTTTTTTCGGCAAATAGCCAAAGAAACACCGCCGGAACCCGTTAAGTTTCAATCCCTGATAGGGTTTTAGGTTTTTTTCGGCGCCCACCATCCCCCGAACCACCACCATCCCCCGGTTTCAATCCCTGATAGGGTTTTAGGTTTTTTTCGGCCCAAAAAATGTTCCCAATCGCTCGGTTTATACCTGTGGTTTCAATCCCTGATAGGGTTTTAGGTTTTTTTCGGCAAATCTCAAGACTTGGATTTGTCGGCTAAGAAGCAGGCAGCGTTTCAATCCCTGATAGGGTTTTAGGTTTTTTTCGGCTTCTTTTCAAAAAGCTCCGGTTACCCGAGTATTGTTTCAATCCCTGATAGGGTTTTAGGTTTTTTTCGGCGAGCCAACCCGGCAGGACAGGGCCCAGACGGAAACGAGTTTCAATCCCTGATAGGGTTTTAGGTTTTTTTCGGCGCGGCCAGCACTGCCGATAACCGGTTTTGCCTTCAGTGTTTCAATCCCTGATAGGGTTTTAGGTTTTTTTCGGCACTGTTCGCACCTCCCGGTGGCATTCCTCGTCGGTTTCAATCCCTGATAGGGTTTTAGGTTTTTTTCGGCTACACAGTATCCTTCGGCACGAGGATCGAGATGGGTTTCAATCCCTGATAGGGTTTTAGGTTTTTTTCGGCTGGCTCCTTGCTCGCCGCTATGATAAGTCCCGTCAGAGTTTCAATCCCTGATAGGGTTTTAGGTTTTTTTCGGCGTCCATATTTGCTCGACATCATTCCAGACACTTGGTCATGTTTCAATCCCTGATAGGGTTTTAGGTTTTTTTCGGCTGCATCAGCAAAAAAGCAATTTGAGGATTTCAGCGTTTCAATCCCTGATAGGGTTTTAGGTTTTTTTCGGCTCCCGAACCGCGACTCCAGCAAGTGCGGATGAAAAAATCGTTTCAATCCCTGATAGGGTTTTAGGTTTTTTTCGGCGTGATTAAATTCAGGAGCATTATTTTGAGCTTTTTGGTTTCAATCCCTGATAGGGTTTTAGGTTTTTTTCGGCTTTCTGGTGTGGAGCCGCCTTTTTTCGTGCCCAGGTTTCAATCCCTGATAGGGTTTTAGGTTTTTTTCGGCGTAGGGCGTTTCGGCTGTAAAGAAAACACTATCTGTTTCAATCCCTGATAGGGTTTTAGGTTTTTTTCGGCCAGATGAGACTGCTATCACTTACAGATGAGACTGCTATGTTTCAATCCCTGATAGGGTTTTAGGTTTTTTTCGGCTGTACTTTTTATCTATGTCCCAGCCTGCGAGTATTTCTTCGTTTCAATCCCTGATAGGGTTTTAGGTTTTTTTCGGCTAAAAAGTGCGGGCGATCGGGAATGAGATCCGCGTTTCAATCCCTGATAGGGTTTTAGGTTTTTTTCGGCTGATAAAAATATCTAACGAGTTTGGCGGAACAACCCTTGAAGTTTCAATCCCTGATAGGGTTTTAGGTTTTTTTCGGCACGATCGGTGCTTGTTGGATGTACAAAAACACTTCCGCGTTTCAATCCCTGATAGGGTTTTAGGTTTTTTTCGGCACTCTGATTAGAGCTTTGGGGATGCTATGTGCTGAGTTTCAATCCCTGATAGGGTTTTAGGTTTTTTTCGGCCCTTGACCATGATGACATCTTACACCCCGATGCCTTGTGGTTTCAATCCCTGATAGGGTTTTAGGTTTTTTTCGGCCTGAGAAATGGTGTCTGCCTTTGATTGAGGGAAGTTTCAATCCCTGATAGGGTTTTAGGTTTTTTTCGGCCGCCCGTTCCAGAAGCCTTGCTGTATTTGGTTTTCAAGGTGCAGTTCCGTGAATCTAAAACAAAAGTACCATCCCAGCCTTTGACTTGTCAATACCCAATTTTCCATATTCACCCCCAAACCTTATCCTGTAAAGCTTTCAGACTTTCCGTGAATCGTTTTTTCAGAGGAGGGGCATCAAACTCTTGCTGCACATGAGTTTGAGCCGAAAAATTTGATACCCCGATTTTAACACCTACCCATTCACGGAAACTAAGCAAAAAATATTGTACGATCGGCAGGAACGACCCCACCAATGCGTTCAATCTTACCCTGACAGCACGCGCACAGCGGGAAAAACAAAATACTGTCTTCGTTGGGTTTGATGACTTTGTTCAGGCGCGATCGCAACTTAGCATACTGAGTCTCACTCAAATCAGCACACTCAAACACACTGTACTGCATCCACTGCCCGTAAGACTTCAGCATTTTGTGAATCTTTGTCCGGCGCTTGTCTTCGGAAATATCGTAAGAAATCAGAATGTGCATATCTAGTACAAAACTAAAGGTGGATATTTGTCAATTTCGCCCATCAAATATTTCGCCAACAGCCGCCCTTGAATTTCAAAAGCCTCTTGATAAGTGCACTTGCGTTTCAAAACAGGATGCTTAAACTCAGACTGCTTTTTCTTTTCATACAGCTTCAGAAACTCTTTCCGTCCCGTTTCCGACAGTCGCACCACATTACTCAGAGGTTCCACAGTAAAATCATTCGGCGTCAGAATCCGGCGATTAATCGCGTTCAAAATGATACTGTCAGCTACCAAAGGGCGGAACTCTTCCATCAAATCAAACGCTAAACCCACGCGGCCGTAGCGCTGCATATGAAGGTATCCTAAATAAGGGTCAAATCCCACAATATTAATCGCGCTTTGCACATCGTGACGCAGCAGCGTGTAAGCAAAATTCATCAAAGAATTCACCGGATCGGTAGCTGGGCGGTGTCGCGGTTTAAAAACAAAGCCTTCCGCGCGAATTAATTGGTTGAAAACTCCGAAATACGCAGCACTCCCAGCACCTTCGTGCCCGCGCAAAGAGTCAATATTGTCAGTTTTGTCAAGTTTGGCGATCGCATTTGAAATCTGCATAATTGCCGAGGCTAAATTGAGTTCCGAATGTTCCCGCTGAGTTTGAGATAAACTGGTGCGATAGTTCTTCAATTTCCCCCGAATAAAACCCCGGACAACATGAATAGCTTGGGGAGTTTCCCCCGCCGCTTTCCACTGAGCATTGCGAACGAAAATATTTTTACTTAATTCCGGTTCCAGCTTACCCAAATAGTGACCGGTATCGGTGATAAAAGTCAGAGGAATTTTCCTTTGTAGCAATTCTGCGATCGCGGCCGGAGAAATAGTCGCCCGTCCCAAAATCACCACTCCATCTAAATGAATCAAAGGCACATCCTGTAATATTTGATTCTTTGCCTTGACATTCAGCCGTTCATCTGTTTTCCCAATAAACACATCATCTTGATTGATATAAAGTGTTCCCACGATCGACTCCTAAATTTGTAGTTTGGATTAATTAGCTTCTTGATAGCGCAGGACTTTCTCAGCAGCTTGGGGCAAACATTGCTGATAAAGGCTGCAACCTTGACAGCGTTTGCTATAATTAGGTCGAGGCATTGTGCCTGTTTGCAGCAAAAATTGGATAGCGGTGATAGTGGCGATCGCCTCCTGTCTCAACCCCTCAGAAATATCCACTAATTGCCGCTGATGCGACTGCGCGTAATACACATATCCAGTCGCAATAGTTTTCCCCGTCATCTCCTCCAAACAAAGCGCTTGGGCGCAAACCTGCAACTCATCATTATCCCATTCGCCCTTGCGGCCGCGCTTGTATTCCACCGGATAAATCTCACCGTCAGCCGATTCAATCAAATCCGATTTACCAATCAGTTTGTAGCGCTCGGATTTCAGCCAAATCGCCCGAACCTGCCAAGTTTCATCGCGGTTAATTTCGCCCATCGTGTGAACGCGATCGTGCAAACTTGTCCCTTCAATGGTATACTGATTGTCGGTGAATTCTCCAGCGCAAGACATTCGCCAACAGCGGTGAGCGCAGTAGGAATACTGGTTGAGAGATGCGATCGAAATGTAATCAGAATCGTTCATAATTTTGATTGTTTGTAAGAGATTGGTCATTGGAATTAGCAACAGGCAAGATGCCTGTTCCACAAGAGTTTAGTGTTATTGTGGGGTGGGCATCTTGCCCGCCCTAGAATTCCGGCATCTTGCCCCCCCTGGAATTCCGGCATCTTGCCCGCCCAGGAAATCCGTTTAACTCTTATTAACAACAATCCGCCGAGTCATTCCCATCCCCATCGGAGTTTTCCTCCCCACCCCGCAGTAAACCGCAAAATCAGCCAAAGCATTAATTTGCTTAATCACTAAAGGCTCCACATCTCCCAAAATCCGATAACTAACCTCCCCAACCATGCCGACAAAATCGCTTTGATAGTTAGTCAATCTTTCACTTCTGATATTGACAAAAGTCGAAAAAAGTGCATCGAAAGAAAGATCGGGAAGTGCGATCGGGCTGTACTTATTCCACCGACTGAGGAGACTGTTAAAAACGCAGTCTCTAGTAGGAATCACTGAATCAAATTTCCCCTGTCGAAAGGTAGTAGGAGTCGCAAAACTGAAGGCAATTAAGCGATTAGTTTCGGAAGCGCGATCGTACAATTGAGAGTATTCGCAGGCATGAGCCCAAGGCTGATCTATTTGGGGCGTTCCGAGAATCTTAGTAATCATCAAATCGGCGGGCCCGAGATGCCACGGCTTCGAGGGATTGAGATTCAGCCAAAGATTAGTTAATTTGCCGAATAGAGTGTCATCAAGCAGAGTAATCCGCCACCAACAGAGGGTGTGTTCGGGAATCGGTTCGGTGTGTTCCCATTGCAGGAAATGGTGTTTTTTGAAAGGGCATTTTTTAGTTTGCAAAGGGCTGAGGGTGAAGGATTTTTGGGCCGTGGCATCGTGGAGGCGATCGCCGAGTTGTTTGTCAACTGAGCTCACGAGGGTGAGGAAGAGGGCGTGCAGGTGTCTTCCGGTGAGGTATCCGGGGGGAATTGGGGCCAGGGGAAGGATGTTGAGGACGAGGCTGTGCGGCATATTTGGTTAATGGTTAAAATTGGTTCCTTATCTAAATTGCTCGTTCCCAGGTTCTACCTGGGAACGCATTTCTAGAGGATCTGCCTCCTATTAATCGGCCCGAAAGCGGTATTCCATACACGCCGGAATTTTGAGTTGGTCAAACTCGTAATATCGCCCTAGCATTTTGACATTTTGGATGAGGCTAACCGGAGGCATATTAACCACATCGTAGCTAATCACTTGATGGGAAAACATCACGTCTAAAGGGTTGAGAAGATAGGGAAAGATGAAGTCTGTTTCTGAGGGCGATCGCTTCACTTCCTTCTGTTCTACGATTTCGACTGCTGCTTTGGTCATCCACTTTCCCAGACGAATCCATTTCGCTAGTTTCAGAGACTTCTCTGAGATTAGGAAAAACTCGAATTTGCTTTCAGGAGCAATTTCTTTGGTTCTGCCAAAACTGGGGATATTTTTCTGGGTTTTTTCCATCTCAACGTGATAGTTGTTGTTGGCATATTTCCAGGTGTTGAGAGTGGAGGAGTGGGAGATCGATCGCGCCGGAGTGACATAAATTCCCTGTTGGTTGAGCGCCGTTAAATGCTGCTCGTATTTAGGGATTTGTTCTGGACAAAAATAGCGATATGAATCATCTTCTGCAACGGTGGTGGAATAGATTTCGCTATCCACCAAGCCGAGGGCGTAACAAAGCGCGTAATTGTGAATTACTGGCTCGGTTTCGTAAAGTCTCCCTATCTCGCGAGTTGCAAAATAAAGGCTATCGTGCAACTCGATTTGACAGCGGTAAATAAAAGCCATTTTTGTTACTCCGCTGCTGCTGTAGCTCCTGCCTTACCCTTGATATGCTTCTTAGCGTAAGCTTTAGCCTCGTCGTCGGCTTTCTTTAAAATTGCTTTAACCGTTGTCTCATTACTCGTCAGAGCCTTAACTTCTTTGAGAAGAGCATCAAATTCTTCATCGATGAAAGGAATTTTTACAATCGGTTCGTCATCCAACAGAGATTGAATTGCAGTCTTAGCGTGATCCATCACATCATCTTCATCTAACGGGTCAAGAGATTGCAGAACTTCATTAGGAAACAGGTCGTAGATAGCCTGAGTCCAACGGAGGTTACTGGTGATTTCGCCATCGGCAAAAACAACACCAATTAATTCATTACGCATCGTGCCTGTACGAGTGGTTTGTGCACCGTAACGACTGGTACGCAGGATGTTATTGAAGACATATAGAAACCCTGCCTCAGTTGCATCTTTGAGGGTGATAATGCTAGGAAAGAAAACCTGTGGCCGGATGTGATCTTGTTGATTTATTCTGGCCGTAGTTGTACCGAGTTCTCCATCTGGCTTGCCCTTATCTTTACCTTTTGGTAATTCTTTCATCTCTCCTTTCGCTGCCATTGTACCATTTTCGTAGGGAGCATTCAGCGTAAAGGTTTCATGAGAATCATCAAAGGGTGTGATTGAGTATGCAGTATCAACCACCACCTTAGATTTTTCCGATCCAGAATCACCAATAGCAAAGCCATAGATAATGCAATCGGGGTTATCCATTGCGAATCGGACGTTGTACTCGCATTCTTGCGCGGTCATAAATCCATAATTGCGAAGCAATTCCCGACCAACTAGGCGTTCAGGTGTAGATTGTTTGCGCTTGAACATCGTCAGACGGCTGATCGGACCACGATTCTCGCGTTTTATTCCTGCCCTCACTCTCGCCTTATTAAGTTCTTGGTCTGTTTGAAATAAGGGATAGGATTCGGTGACACGAATAGTCAAGAAATGGATATATTTTCCCATTGGTTTGTAGGGAATTTCATTTTGGAAGCATTTGGTTTGGTCAACATTTTTCAGAAAAGTCATTGTTTGTCTCCAGTTAGGTTTTGTACATTAAGTCTGGTGATTTGCAAAGCTAGCTAGTTAGTTAGTTAGTCATCATTTTCAGCATCATTATATTCAAAATCATTCTCACTTGCTAGCTTTTTCCTTGCACGATTTTCCTTATCGCTTTCAAGGCGATAAAGGAACTCGCAAGTATCTCGAATGAGGTTGAGTTGACGACCAGCTAAACGAGCACGATCGCCTGCAAAAGACTTTTCAAATACTTCAATAACAAAGTAATTTGCAAAGTCCATAATTGCGTCGTGTTCCTCATCCCGTTTAGCAATCACCCAACGTCCATCAGCGGTCGAGTTATGCACTCGCTCCATCAGTTTAAAAATTTTAGCAGCTACAGTTTCGACTAAATTAAATCCTCCCTCCGTATATGCTTTGAGAATCACATCCGCTGCTTCATCAATTGGCTTGAGAATTGCATTCGATTTCGTCGGTTTTCCTTTACTTGATTTAGCTCGGTAGAACTTGCGATAAAGTTCTGTAAGTTTTTTCGGATGATTCAAGGGTGATGGCGATTCTGGTTCCACAATTAATTCCTCAGATTCAGGTTTATAAGTAACGTAGGGGTCAAAACAAGGGTAAAACGAGTGAGCATAAAGCTTGATTTTACTCAAACTCGGTGCATCTACTTTTTGCTTACGAGCCCAATTATTTAAGTAAGCAAAAACATAAAGCGGGCTAGTTTCAAAATCCTTTGCGAGCTCACTCAGTTTACCCCAGTTGGCATCATAGCCAGATTTTCCCTGCTTAGCATTCACATCTAAATGAATTGCATAAGCAGCAGTCAAGGCATTTAAAGGTGCAGGGTATTTTTTACCGTTTTCCTCCCATCCTTCTAAAATATAGTCAAGACGAAAGCGATCGCGCTTCGTCAAAACCCGAAAAGCTGGCGGCGCACTATCTAGAAAGACGCTTTCTTCAAAGTCTGCACCGTCATTAAATGGTGGAATTGGCGACTCCGAAACCACCGTTTTGACATCCAGAATCATTGGGAATGCAAAAGCTAACCAAGCTGGCATAATCCAAGATTCTGTATCAGTTATTTTTTTATCTTTCCCTTTTTTTTCTGGTGGCAAAGCCATAAAATAGAATGTTAGCGGTTGTTTGTCAGGATAGGAAAGTTTGAAAGTTTTATTTTTTCTAGCTTCCGCTTGTTGATCCAGATGAAAGACATCAACGTTTTGATAACGATCGAGTTCAAAATTAGCATTAAGTTCTTTGCTAATAAAGTGATTGCGAACTCCCGTATCAAAGCGAGTTTGAGAAATATTATCGTAAGCCTGATGCAAAAATGCGTTCGTTTCAGGAGTGCAGTAATAAGTGGGATAAAAGTAGAGATAGCGGTATTTAGCATCCTCAAATCGCGATCCAATTTCCTGAGTTTGGCTCATTAAAATCTGCCGTAGCATCATTTCTATCCCAGCAATACTGGAAATATTGCGTTTAGCATTAGATCCTCCAAGCATTTGCTTATTAGTATAAACTTGCGGCGTGAATAAAACGGCTGATTCCATTTGTTCGGTAACAGTATAAGCCGAGTGAGAAATCGAACAAACTAACTGTTTTCCCCGTCCCGATTTTTTTGCAGCTTGATAACGATCTAACTCATATAAGAAAATTTGACCTGATATTGGCTCTGGTTCTGCTGTTTGTAACATCACAACTCGTGTCACCCACAGTCGCAAATCTTCCCAACCATCGGGAATATTGTATTCAGACAAGATTGGCTGAATTAAAGTTGTAATATGTGCAATTAACTCCTCGCCAATTGGACGCACATCCTCAATACTAGGGTGATGTTCTATATACTTGGCAGCTAAATAGTACCATTCGTAAGGAACACCGCCCGTACTGCCTTTGAGTTTGTGTTCCTTGATGCTTTCATTAATCCGCTGAATTTCTCGGATAGTTGGTAGGTGTTCTGAGAGATTCCAGAACTCTGCAACTTGATGAATTAAATTTTCAGGAGTTAAATCAATTGCTGGTAGTTTGGGTAATTCTCGATCTTTCTTACGTTCGGCTTCACGCTTTTTGCGTTCAGATTCCATTTTTGCAACGCAATCTCCCCAGATTTTACGACTCACTGCATCCCCAAATTCAGCAAGTTGATCGATCCGAATATCCTCTGAAAATCGAAAGTCATAATCAGCCGATAAGATTTCCTGTTTTTGAAATTTTACTAGATTATCGCTGCGGTCTTTTGAAACAGGCTTTTTCCCATCTTTTAGAATCCTCATGGTTGCACTTAAGGCAACTTTCATCAAGTTTGGAATGTCAAAAAATAAATTGTAGTAATCGGCATACTTCATGCCTTTACCATCTCGACTAAAGCCTGTTTGTCTGTTTTTGAGTTCTTTTGCACAGAGAGATTTGATTTGATTAACGACTCGATCGGGTATACTATCAACTGTCACAGAAGGTGCATTGCGGTGTGTCAAATAAATGATACCTGTTGGTAAATACAGCAATGGCTCATAATAATGAATATCCTGTGAATTGATGTCAGTATGTGCATTCATCACGGCATTATTGACAATATTGGTGAGGACGCCGCGATTTTCAGCAATACTGTGATATGAGAGTTTCAGTTGTCTGTCACTGACTTGACCGAGCAGATTATTTAAACCGGGTTGGAGAGCATCTTGAGGATGTTTGACAATGGATGCTAAACGGTCCGCTAGACAAGCTAGTTTAGCCAATTCGACCAGTTTATCTCCTTTAAGTTTAGGCTGAAGTCCGCTGCGTTCAGAAAAATTCCAGTTTGTATCCCATCGCGTTTGAGCGTTGTAAGCGATGCAGAGTAAATCATCAAGATACTCGCGATAGGCTTCTGGATCGTTGGAATTAATTAATCGATCGAGATTGAGTTCGCGAATGATTACTTCAATAATTTCTCGATGTTCCGGGATTGACAATTCACGGATTTTCTGATCCTGGTTTTTCTGAAAATCTGTGTATTTCTGCGACATTTGAGGAAATCTGCAATAATCAAATTTCTCAAAGTCGTGAAGAATGAAAGCAGCAACGAGTAACCGTCTTTCTGGTTCGCGAATCACGCGCTTAACGGTTGTATTCAATTTTTCTAGGCGCTGTTCGATTAAATTAGCCGGGAAAAGTCCGTTAAGTAAATGAGTATTTAGGGATTGATCGGCGGCATTTCTCCTGTTCATCACTTTGCCTTTTGCTGCGAGTTCCTGTTCTTTTGCTTCGATCCATTTGCCGCCTTTGGCAGTCACGCCGATCGCCACCCGCAGCAGATTTGGCAGAACATACTCGGCAAAATCAGCCATGATGGGGTCATCGGGATTTTGAGCCAAGATTGCCGATCGCAAAAGCTTAACGGTAATTAACTCCTGTTGGGGCGGCTCAATATCGCGATCGCTACTTTCAAAACCCAAACCCAAATCATCATCATCGTCTTCTTCTTCCAAATCATCCTCTTCCAAATCATCAAACTGTTCAACATTCAAATTCTGTGGTGCGTCAAAAAGTGATAGTTGTATAAATTCTGACTCGGTTGGTTTATTCTTCTTGGCCATTTTCTACTTCCTCCTAGAATTAAGGTATTCAGTGATTTGTTGGATATAGATCGGATATTGATTTAATGCTGCTTGAATACCATTGAATAGCTCTACATAATTTATCTCCAAATATCTGTGAGCTAAAATATTACGGAGTCCTGCTGACAGTGCTAAATCGGTCGCAAGTTCAGGGGTGATAATTCCATATCGTCCAGCCTTGACAAAAGAGTCTTTATTGGAGAGAGGCTGAATATTTTTGTCGCGAGTTAGGATATGCTCGTTGATATCGATCGCAGCTTGAGCAATTAATTCCATAATTCGCTCCGAAATTGTTTTATGGTCAAAACTACTCAAGTAATTTTCTAAACTCATTCCTCGAAAGCGCCTTAATTCCAGAAGATAATTACCAATAAACTCCAATCTGCTTAAAACAACTGTAGGCTCAATACTCATACTAAATCCCATTTTTTCAAAAACAACTCAATTTTATTGCGAAGCTCCCACTCTGTTTGCTTCAGTTCTGAATCGCTCATCAAAGCCTTTTGTTTGAATTTTTCAAATTCTCCCGGTTCGCTTTCATACAAAATTTTCCCATCACGAGCGACAAAATGAGCAATAATTGAGGAGCATCTATTTAACTCAACAACATCAATTTCATCACTATTGATATCAAAAAATTCGCCGAGTTTTTGAGGAACCTCAAACCACGCAAAAGCACGCTCTCCAATGCAAGCTTTCCGTTTGTCTTCATCATAGAGTGTGGCAAAATCCCAGTCACTTTTAGCATGAGTTTGTCCTGTGGCTCTAGAGCCAAACAAAACTAACATTTTGAGGTAAGGGATTTTTTCTTGAAGTCGTGAATCAAGGATCTTCATATCAAATAGAGATTGAGTGTTCATAGCAGTTGTGAAAAATTAGATTATAGAAAGAAAAAGGGAAGCTCCCGCAGAATAAAAGTTCTTCAGAGTTTGCAGTTTTGTTGACAAGTGACTTAACCAGCCATTTTTTGGGGGTTGAGACTACCTATGTCTGTACTTAACGCCGCAAGCTACCGATGAGCTTCCCTTGTGAATGCAGAGACTCTTTCAGAAGTAAAGAGTCTCAATAAAACTAGGCACTCTTGGCTAACGCCATCTGGTAGACGTAAACATTGTGAGCAACGCGAACAGTTTCAATGTCGTACCCGTCATCCTTGCGGAGCGACTCGACAGCCGCACTGAACCTGTGAGTTATGGGTATCAACTCTTCTTTGGAGTGAGGTTTTCCGTCTAACAGAAGTTGCAAAATTCGCTGTTTTTTACTCATGTGAGCCTCCTAACTATATTTATCTGACGCTAACACCTGTCCATCTGCCAAATCAAGGGATCGCTTAAAAATTTAAAGTTCAGACTTATACAACAGTCAAATATGTCAGTATTTACTAAACTTGTCCTCTACCGCGTGTTACCCTTATGGTTTGAGCGGGGTAAGACCAAAAAGATACTTGGTCTAAATCCCTATCAGGGATTGAAACGAATACGTCTGCACTTACTGGCGTAAGCTTCCTCTCCGTCTCACTAACCCAAATCCCTATCAGGGCTTGAGCTTTCAACAAATCCACACCTCACCTCCCTTACTCTTAAGCCGATAGGCGAGAGTATCCAAAAGCAGGGCCGACTGGCCGAATGCTACCGAGTAAGGTGCTCCGGGTTCGTGCCGGCCAGACTCGTCAATTGGGTAAATCTGAAAGTGCATGGGTAATTGCAACCGTTTTTTAGCTTCCTGCACCGGATAGCGGATGACGTAACTCACCAAACCCCGCAATTTCAGCCGCTTGTTAAGTTCATTAACCCAGCGATTTCCCGGCTGCAAAACTTGAATACCCAACAGAACTTGCACTTTCCAAGCATCTGCAACTTCCCCCAAATCTCCGGGATAGATAAATTTCCAATTCATTCGTTCCTCTCGATAAGCTTGCAATTTCATAAATGCTAAACAGCGTTCAAATCGTCCTTTAGGGATGGGTTGACCTGTGCGTTCCGCTGTCTCTTGCAGCAGTCGCATATAAACCGATTCTGTCATAGGTTCAATTTCCAAATTGCTCAAAATTCCCGGCAAATCGTAGGTCTTAAATCGGTCTGCTTCGTTTCTTCGCTCGGTGAGGTCGTACAAACCGCACTGAAGAGAACTAGAACCTCGAAAGCTGCAAGCATCTTCGGCAATGGGATTTCCAGTTTTTTGTTTCGATAACTCCTGCCATTCTATTGCCCATTTCTTGACGCAACCTCTCACCCTTCCCAAACTGGTGTCAAAAACTTGTTCGCAATCTTTCTTAAATGCTTGATGACTTTCTGCAAATTCTTGTTTGATTGTTGGGTGAGCTAATCCTTGGCTGCTGCTGAGCAAAACAGACTGCACACCTGCCCACCGTTTGTAATAGCCTCGGAAATCATTGATTTTGCGGTAGTTGTCGCGGATTTGAGCGTGAAAGTTAGGACGATCGTAAATTCCGCCTACTTCTAGTGGTGCATCTTTTTCTTCAAACAATCTTGCTACTAAAAAATTGGGTGACAGAGCATAAGCTGTAAACTTATTAAATGCTATCATTTTGCCATTTTTTTCGTAACCGTCATGCCGTCCCAGCCTTCCCAGGCGCTGAATAAAACTGCCTGCATCGGCAGATTCAAACATTAAGAAATTAATTTTGAAGTCAACGCCGACATCAATGGTGCTAGTTCCCAAAACTAAGTCAGCTTCGAGCGATCGCTCTTTATCCCCTTTCCCTGTCAAGCTCGTGTTTTCCTCAACTCTGAGAGTATACAATAATTCCTTAAATTTGGGAGTGAGACGCTTGACGGCTGCAATTGAATTGAGAATAATCGCTCCTTTACTACCCGGATGCTGCTGAAAATAATCAGCGATTAAATTGCGATTTTCCCAAAGCCAAGTTTCCGTAGCTTGATAGGTAGGTTCCAGAGAAATGAAAGTTAAAGAAATTGCTCGCGATACTTGTCGCCATCCCTCTGCTTGTAATTCAAGATTTTGGCTGGCTGTATTTGGAAACAGATATTTGTTCTCTGTCAGCGGATCGATGATCTTCGGTTGAAAACCAGCTTTCTGTAAAAGCTGAATTAATTGTTCATCTGGTGTTGCTGACAGAAATAGATACTTTTTGCGGCGGTTGGTGTGCTTAATCAACAGCATCGTGTTGATTATGCTGGCAGTTTGCGGAGCCGTGCAAACGTGAAATTCATCAATAATGAATAACTCGAATCTAGTATCGATCGGACTCCACAGCTTATTCGGACTATCTTTGGGAGTTAAATAAGCGTGGCGGTGCAAGTAGTGAAAAATGTCAGGATTAGTAAGAATTATTTCAGATTGCTGAGTGCGAGTGGCGATCGCTTCCCATTTTTTGATGTTTTCACTTTCGGCGTAAATTTCTAACTCCGGGCCACTCAGTCTCGAAACTCGCAATTCATCAACGAGTTTAAATAGCTCAAGGTATTGCTTAATTTGGATTTCTTGGTCGCGAGCTAGTTCATTTGTTGGGTACAGTCCAATGACATTGTAATACCCTTGGAGTATTCCTTGGAGAAGTGTTTCTAGATAAGCGGCTAAACTTTTACCGTCGCCAGTCATCGCGGTATTGATAATTACATCAATATTCGGATCGCGAATTGCTTTTAAAGTTTCGAGTTGATGCCAAGAAAGTGTCCAACCTTCCGGTAATTTGACTCCCTGGGGAATCTCCGCAGCGGGACAGGAGTAAACGGATTTGAGGGTAATCTGGTAGTCGGACATATGCTGAAAGTGTGTCCGTAGAAAGTGGATATTCCCCATATTGACACCGACAATAGAGATAATCAACCCTGTATCAAGATAAAGTGTCCGTACATTTATGAGTCGCAAAGGTCAATCGATCACCCTGTCGGTTTCTGAACGAGATAAAACTGAGTTGGAAGCCTTGGCGCAAGAATTCGGGAAGACGTGGGGCGATCGCCCGAACATATCCAAACTGATAGAAGCGATCGCCCGCCGCCAACTGACGATCGCCCCCAACCACGACTGGCCACAAACTCACATCCAAGCCCTAGACATCGCCCGACAGCAATTGCTTGACTTGGGCAAAATTGATGAAGCGCTGGCCCTTGCTCAATTGTTGAGTTCTCGCAGCGAACTAACTCTCCCTTTCCGGGCTGAAATCGATCGGTTTTTGAGCAACCCATTACCTGCTTGGCGGCAAAAAATCGATAATTTTATCCACAGAAACCAACCATTTCGCCTTTCCTATCGAGATGCAGCCGATCGACTTTGGAATTACACAGTCTTACACGCGAAAATGATCCCTATTGAAAAGCGGCAATATTTAGTGTGTCGCTGTGAAGAATCGGAGGGCAACCAGGATGTATTGGGACTCGAACACAACTGGACGCTACTCCTCGATCGCATTGAAGATGCTGCGGTGATTTCGGTCGATCAACCTTGGCTGCCGGATCTAGACAGGATTTCCGTAGAGTTTCACTTATTGGGCAGGCTTGCCTTTAACTACAGACGAAAGCAAGGCGATGTGGAAGTCAGCGACTTAGAAGGAGATCCGCCAATGAGACGAGTCACCCGTGAGATTTTCAATACTTTCTGGTTTTTCCGCGAACTTGCCCCCTATTGGGAAGATTGCGTCATTGTCTCTCCAGACAGCGTGCGCGATCGATTCCAACAAAAACTGATCGCCCTCTGCCGCCAGTACAACCTGGAAATCCGCGATTAGAACACGAGATCAAGGACACGGCAATGCCGTTTCCCTACGGAAATAACAGATTAGCCGTCCAAAAAAAAAGCAGCCTTTACAGGCTGCTTTGACAAAAAAACCGTTGTTGAGTTAGAGGAGAAAACTTTTAAATCGAATTCAAATTACCGCTGTTTCAACTCCTGCCTGAGTTTCCACTATCTTTATCTACCGCTGACTCACCTTGCCTTCAGAACAAAACTTCAAATCCCGATTACATTGCTGCTGAAAGTTCGTTCACCATTTTCACCCGGCCTCTGAGCACTGCCCGCAGCAGGCGGTTGACACAGCCTCTATCTTCGTCATTGAGGGACTCGTCCAAGGTGGCGGCCATCAAACCGTAGCGATCGGCTAAAGTTAAAACGCCTGTGTCGCTTACAGAAGCGATGATTTCAGAGATAGCGCCGGGGAGGAGTTGTAAAGCGTTCATGGCAGTGCGGTTGAATTCGATATATTCATAATCCCTTGGTTTCCCGAAAAGATCAGTGATATTAAGGAGGTTCCGAAGGTGATTATTTGGGGTGTACGTAAGTGATCCTAGTTGAGTGAATGTGTGACGCGAATCACAGCGCCACAGGTAGCCGCGGGCAATTCCATAGCAGCCTAACCTTTGGTAGGACGCGGGACTGATGGCGTTTCGCTAAAATGATTTAATCCCCCAACCAGTTTAATTTTTACCCCAGTACCGAAAATGCTTGATTTTCTCAATCCCATCTTGGGTCGCAAGCCCGATCGCATCAAAGCCAATGTGGAAATCTATACTTGGCAAACCTGTCCCTACTGCATCCGCGCCAAAACTTTGCTGTGGTGGAAAGGCGTAAATTTCACGGAATACAAAATTGATGGCGACGAAGCAGCTAGAAAAGCAATGGCCGATCGCGCTAACGGACGCCGCAGCGTACCCCAAATTTTCATTAACAACCAACACGTAGGCGGCTGCGATGACATTCACAAACTCGATGCAGATGGACAGTTAGATCCGCTGCTAGCTCAACCAGCAGTTTAAACTGAGATATTGCTGCATTCCCAAGAACAGGCTTTCCGGCCTGTTCCACAAAGAGTGAATTTTCTGCTTGTGGGGTGGGCATCTTGCCTGCCCTTTTTGGACGGGCGGGACGCCCATCCCACAATAACAATTAAAATTGTAAGTTATTTAATTCGCGATCCTTAGATTGTCTTGCCGCCATTTAGCATCCGATCGCCTGTCTGTTTGCAATTCTAAGACGCGAATCCCGCTATTTGGCAAAAAACTTAATTTTTGTTTGAACTGTTGCCAATCGTCAATTACCTCGTGTTCCGCGCCGTAAGTTGCACACAACTGAGCAAAATTGATATGCTGCGGCGTGGCAAAAAACTCTTCAAAGGGCGGGTCAAATTTGGCAACTGGCAACATTTCAAAAATCCCGCCGCCGTCGTTATTAATTAATATGATTGTCAAATGACCGACAAATTTATTTTTAATTAAAAAACCGTTTGTATCGTGCAAAAGTGTTAAATCGCCTGTTAGCATGATGCTGCTTTGATTGCGGTGAGCAACTCCCAAAGCTGTTGATAATGTGCCGTCTATACCGTTAGCTCCGCGATTGAAAAACGGTTTGATTTCTAAGTTGTTTGGCTTCCAGAAAAACTCTACATCTCGGACGGGCATACTGTTGGCAATAAATATCGGTGTTGCTGGCGGCAAAATTTGGGAAAGCACCCAGGAAACTTTGGGTTCGATTATGTTGTTAATTTCTGATATTTTTTGGTCTATTGTTTCTCTGACTTGGATTTCGGTGTTGCGCCAAAGTTGGAGGTATTCGTGTGATGGAGAGGTTGGAACCCCCCCTAACCCCCCCTTGCTAAGGGGGGGGATTTGAGTTGACTCGCCCTTGTTTAGGGGGGGGATTTGAGGGGAGATATTAGTGGTAGCAGGGGCTAGATCCCCCCCTAACCCCCCCTTAATAAGGGGGGGGACAAGAGTTAATATAGTTGCGAGATTAGTTGCGAGATGTTCTACGGAGGTTCGTAGGTGAATTGTTTTGCCGTGTAGGGGATCGAAGTTGTGGTGGCTGGGGTCGATTATGTAGCGTTTGGGTTGGGTTTTGTCTAGCCAGTTTCGCAGTTCTTTGCTTGTGGGTAAGTCTCCGATTTGAATGGCGATTTCTGGGGTTAATTTATCTGCTAGTTCGCGGTTTCGCAGGATTAAATCGTAGGTGGAAATTAGATGGGGGTTTAGTTGGGCGTAGTTTCTGACTGGGGATAGTCCTTCTGCTAAAACTGGCCAGTTTAATAATTGGGAAATTTGGGCGATCGCACTACAGTATTTTTCGGCAAATTGAGGCTGGGAAACGCCTGCAATAATTATCCCTTTGCTGCACTTTTGCCATTGTTGCATGGTACTTTCTTCTGCCCCCCTTAACAAGGGGAGGCTGGGGCGGGTAGAGCTTTCTTCTGCGAAAATTGCTTCTAATCCTGCAAAGAAATCTTCGGGATTAAATTCTGTTTCTAAAGCTTCTACGGCTATGTCTGGAACGGGTACAAGCGGGTCGCGAAAGGGGATGTTGAGGTGGACGGGGCCTGGTGTTGGAAATTGCGATCGCTCCCAAGCATACACGATCGTCTGCCGCAGATAGTCTAGCATTCCTCTGGACGCAGAAGGTATCGCTAATTCGGCTTGCCAGTTGGGATAATTGCCGTATATTTTAACTTGGTCGATCGCTTGTCCGGCGTGACAGTCCCGCAGTTCGGGAGGTCGATCGGCGGTGAATATTAGCAGGGGAATTCGACTTTCTCTGGCTTCTATTATCGCCGGATAAAAGTTGGCTGCGGCGGTTCCCGATGTGCAAATTAGTGCGGTTGGCAAATAGGATTTTTTGGCGGTTCCTAATGCAAAAAAGCTGGCTGAACGTTCGTCGAGTATGGGAATAGTTTCTATTTTTTTGTTTTGAGCAAAAGCTATTGTTAGCGGCGCCGATCGCGAACCGGGACAAATCACGGCAGTAGTTAATCCCAGTCGTTGCAATGTCTCTGCTAATACGGAAGCCCAGACGGTATTTGTGTTGCGAAAATCTATTGGCATTGCTAAATCTCAGTAGCTCAACTCTGTATTGTGCTACGATATTATACCCAAATAATTGTCAGGATACATTTTTATGATTCTTGAGGCGGTTGTGCTGAATGTCAAATCTGGCTGTGAGGGGGATTTTGAGATAGCTTTTAGAGAAGCCTCCAGTCTGATATCGTCTATAGATGGATATTTATCTCACGAACTTCATCGCTGCACAGAAGTTCAAGGAAAATATCTATTATTGGTGAGATGGGAAAATTTAGAAGCTCATACAATTAGATTTAGGAATTCTGCTGAATATCAAGAGTGGAAAAGAATGCTTCACCATTTTTACGATCCTTTTCCCATAGTAGAACATTTTGAGGAAGTGAAAATTAAACATTAGACCTCTTGCAAAAATCCTTTTAATCAAATTCTGGAACGGGCAAGATGCCCATTCCACAAGAAAAAAAAATTTGTGGGATGGGCATCTTGCCCGTCCTAGTTATTTTTGCAAGAGGTCTATTAACATGACTTACGCATTCCAACCAAAGAAACCGGGTTTTTACGGAATATTCAGGCTAGAATGCGTCTTTTCGTAAAAAACCCGGTTTCTGGGTTCGGATTAAAATTAGACCTCTTGCAAAAATCCTTTCATCAATTGATGGGACGGGCTCTCCGGCCCATCCCACAAGAAAAAATAACTCTTGTGGGACGGGCATCTTGCCCGTCCTAATTATTTTTGCAAGAGGTCTATTAGCTGAATTAAACTAAAGCATTTAAAAGTGCCTGCAATTTGAGCTGAATTTCTGCTAGTTCTTTCTCTGGTTCCGAACCCGCGACAATACCAGCACCAGCATAAAGTATAGCCCGATCGCCATCGATTAAAGCCGATCGAATTCCCACGGCAAATTCGCCGTTGCCGCTGCTATCGATCCAGCCGAGGGGTGCTGCATACAGAGAGCGATCGCAGCTTTCGCAGCCGCGTATTTGCTGTAGGGCAATATCTCTCGGTACCCCCGCCACCGCTGGCGTTGGATGCAGTTGAGCTAAAATCTTTAATAAATGAATATCACGGGGAATTCTAGCCCTTATGGGTGTCCACAAGTGCTGAATGTTTGACAGTTGCAGCAGCCTGGGAACCGGGGAAAAGTCGGGATTGATACCGAGACTCGACAGGCGATCGACTATAAAATCAATTACAACTCGATGTTCTCGAATATCCTTTTCGCTGTTGAGTAAACCTTTGCCTAAATTCGCATCTTCCGCTTCATTTTTCCCCCTCGGTGCCGAACCGGCTAAAGCATCTGTTACTAACTCATTTTTGTGAATGCTGATTAAGCGTTCTGGACTGGCGCCGATAAAATTTTGACCTTGGCCGTTACTGGTAGAAAATACGTAGCAACCGGGATAAGTAAGGCGCAAGTTATTTAAGGAGTCTATTAAACTAAAAGGGGTTTGGGAAATGACATTTATTGCTTGGGACAAAACAATCTTACTGAAATATTGAGAGTGGATCAATTCTAAGGCCGAGTTGACCGATGTTTTAAATTGAGCAGCATCATTCACAGGGATTTGTTTTAAAAATATCGAACTGTTGCCGATCGAAGTTATTTTTTTGTAGGTGGAAGACGCAATCTTATCAAGATTTTTCAAAATATTGTCAGTAATAAGCTTAACATTTATATCTCGGTTGATGATGGCATTTGCCACAATTGTGCAGCTATCTTTCAGGCGAGTAATCTGCCATTTTGGTAAAAATACAGTGCCAGGGGGAAAGTAAGAATGGGTGGCGACATTCTCATCGAAAAAAGCAAAGCTACAAAAAAAGTGCGGCCCGCTGAAGGGCAAGCGTTCTGTACCGATGGTAATTGTTCGGGCCAGACAAGATTGAATAAAATTTTGAGCGAGGGTAAATCGATCGCTTCCGGCTACTGTTAGATGGATTGCCGAATCTAGGGCGGCGATCGCAAAACTGTTGCCGGAAATCGGGTCTCTTTTTTCAAAGTAAAAGTGCCGCTGGCAAGGTTCGGAAATCTCTTGAAGTACAACTAGCGGATCGACGGGGGCAATCTCCTGAGAAATACTAACTATCTTTGTTTGATCTTTTTCGGTTAAAGACTGCTGGCAATCTAACAGAAACTGATGCAGTTGATTGCGGTCTTGTAAAAGATTAGCGCGGTGCGGTATTACTGTCATGAAAGCGAGAATAGCAGATTTGTCAGAAAGAGTGCGGTTTTGTCCCGCTAGAACCCCTATTTCGATCTAAGCACGGGAGGGCGATCGCAAAACATGACCTTTCGAGTTTCCCGGAAAGTTTGGGCTCAGCGGCGGGCCGAAAACAGACGATTGCGCGATCGATCGAAACATTTAGACATAAAACTTTAAGATTGAGCGGCTAAATCTCGACTCTCATGCGATCGACCCCGCAGAGGTTTGCAGGCGGGCATTACCGGGCGCGCGATCGCCCGCAAAGCGTCTCAACGGATGCCCCCCGCGCACTCAACCCGATACAGAGTAGAATTTCTTCACCAATAAAATTGTAAAATTACTAAGCTGCTATCAATTGAATCAAGTTTGTGTGATGACAACAAAGTTAATTGAACGTCCAAATAGTAAATTGTGGCTGGCGGCAATCAAGCCGCCCATGTACAGCGTTGCGGTGATTCCTATTTCAGTAGGAACTGCAATTGCTTTTGCCGAAACTCAAACGATTAATTCGTCCATTTTTTCGACATTTTTAATTTCAGCCATTTTGATTATAGCATGGCTGAATCTCAGCAATGATGTCTTTGACTCGGAAACAGGCATCGATAAAAACAAAGCGCATTCTCTAGTTAACTTAACCGGAAATAAAGCTTTAATTTTCTGGCTGGCAAATCTGTTTTTAGCAATTGGAGTGTCGGGAATCTGCGCCATAAGCTGGTGGCAAAAAGACCCAACAGTAATTTTGCTGGTAGTTTTGTGTTGCGCCCTTGGCTACACTTATCAGGGGCCGCCTTTTCGTCTTGGCTATCAGGGTTTAGGGGAAATCATCTGCTTTTTCACCTTTGGGCCGCTAGCCTTCGCTGCTGCTTATTACAGTCAGACTCAAACTTGGTCTGCCACTAATTTTGCGGCTTCGGCAATCGTGGGAATTACTACGAGTATCATCTTATTTTGTTCTCACTTTCATCAAGTTGAGGACGATTTAGCGGCGGGGAAAAAATCGCCAATTGTTCGACTCGGTACGAAAAAAGGTGCTCAGTTGTTGCAGTGGTTGTGCGGCAGCGTTTATGCTTTGACTGTGCTATTTGTGGCTTTGGGAATGTTCCCAATTTGGACGCTGTTGATTTTTGGGAGTTTGCCATTTGCGATCGACCTTTGCCGCCATGTCACAGACTATCACGACCAACCGGGAAAGGTCAGCAACTCTAAGTTTATCGCAGTCACGCTGCATTTTTCGAGCGGATTGCTGCTGGCGTTGGGGTTTGTTTTGTAGATCGGGCGATCGGGAATTCCGGTAAAATGGAGGTATGGTTTGCTAAGTTGAGGGAGTTGGCAGAGTTGAGTAACTTCTCAAAATCTTGTTTAATTTAGCAATCCGTACCTCACATTGAATCGTAAAAAAGGAGAATCAAAGCATGAGTACGCAAGTAGAAATTGACAAAATCCTCAGCCTAGAAGAAATCATCCACTTATATCCTAGCGAGTGGGTGCTAATTGCTTACACTGAACTGGATGAGGATTTGAATGTAATTAGAGGTGAAGTTTTAGCACACTCACCGGAGCGCGATTTGCTTTACAATAATGCTTTGTCAAGGAAGGGAAAAGCGGTGGCAATAGAATACACTGGCCCTATCCCTGAAGACTTAGCAGCTATGTTGTAACAAAAATGCCAGATTATCAAAAAGCTTATCGCTTGTTGCGTCACGGACTAAATTTGCTCGCGGTACAAGCAACCATTGGTGGAAATAATGGTGAGGCTACTGAGTATCGGGTGCGTTTATTGGTGGATACGGGAGCCAGCTACACAATATTGCCAGTTAAAACATTAGAGGATTTGGGTTACGATACGCGCAATCCTCTCCGCAGGCAAGAAATCTTTACAGGTCAAGGAAGAATCTATGTTCCTGTAATTAATGTATCTTGGTTTAATTGCGTGGGTCAACTAATAGAAAATTTTGACGTATTTGCCCACGATATACCGCCAAATGTTCGTATAGATGGTCTTCTCGGTATGGACTTTCTCACTCGTTTTCAGGCAGTTATCTCTGTTGGCGATGCGGAAATTAGATTTCAGTAAATACGGCAATTATAGTAATAATTGTATATGGAGATATTTAAAAATTATCAATTTTACTATTCCTTAACTGGTAACAGAAATCAGCCCTTAATTTTATTTTTGCACGGATTCACTGGCAAGAGTCAAGACTTTAGCAGGGTCATTCCCTTACTTTCTAACAGTTATTGCTGCTTAGCAGTTGACCTTCCCGGTCACGGAAAAACCCAAGTCAGCGGCGACGAAAGTTGCTACAATATGCCAAATACCGCCCAAGCATTGATACAGTTATTAGACGATCTACAAATAGACAAATGTTTGTTGTTGGGCTATTCAATGGGCGGGCGATTGGCACTTTACATTACATTACATTTTCCTGAAAGATTCGAGAAAGTAGTGTTAGAGTCAGCTTCTCCGGGATTGAAGACAGAAAAAGAGCGATCGCACCGCCGGGAAGCCGATTTACAGTTAGCACAAAAGCTGGAAAATAGCAACATTAAAGATTTTTTATTAAACTGGTACGATCGCCCTTTATTCAAATCTTTAAAAAATTCTCCTAATTTCGACAAACTCATAGAAACCCGCTTAGCAAACAATCTTTTAGAATTAGCCAAATCGCTCCGCAACATGGGAACCGGCAACCAGCCCTCTCTCTGGGAAAAACTCCCACAAAATCAAATCCCCATCCTCTTGCTAGCTGGAGAATATGATGATAAATTTACAACTATAAATACCGAAATTGCCAAATTGTGTCCTGCCGCTAGTCTGGAAATTGTACCAACAACTGGTCACAATATTCATTTTGAAAATATTGATACGTTTGTCGCACTTGTGAGACAATTTTATGATTAACTAAAAAACTAATGCTTTATCAATTCGAGTTTCGCACTTATCAGCGAAAATTTAAGCGTCCATTGCGAACAAGTCACGGAATCTGGGATATTCGCGAAGGAATTATCCTGCGACTTGTGGGCGAAAATAATCGAATTGGTTGGGGAGAAATTGCTCCTTTGAGTTGGTTTGGTTCCGAAAGTTTTGAGCAAGCTTTAGATTTTTGTAACTCGCTGCCGGCTAATCTTTCAGAAGAGATGATTTTCGCTATTTCCGCTGAATTACCCGCTTGTCAATTTGGCTTTGAGTCGGCACTATCAAATGAGACAAATTCACCCCCCCCAGCCCCCCCTTGCCAAGGGGGGGAGCAAATCGGAAATTTAATTTACCCTTGCGAAGGCGAGAAAACGCTGAGTCGGTTCAGCGGTTTGTTGCCAGCAGGAGAAGCGGCTTTGTCGGCTTTGCAAGTGCTTTGGCTAGAGGGATATCGAACGTTTAAATGGAAAATTGGTGTTGCTGCAATTGAACAAGAATTAAAGATTTTTCAGCAGTTAGTAAAAGCAATAGACAATTTGTGCGATCGCGAAAAAGCATTTTTGCGGTTAGACGCCAACGGGGGACTCAGTTACTCGCAGGCTAAAACATGGCTGGAAGCTTGCGACAATGTTTTAGAAATTCCTGACTTTTCCGTAAAGATTGAATTTTTAGAACAGCCGTTATCTGTCACACAATTTGAGGAAATGCTAGCATTGAGTGCTGTTTACAAAACTCCGATCGCCCTTGATGAATCTGCCGCCAACCTCGATCGCATCCAAGAGTGCTACAGCCAAGGCTGGCGGGGCATTTTCGTCATTAAACCTGCGATCTGCGGTTCTCCATCCCAACTGCGGAAATTTTGTCAAACTCACAATATAGACGCTGTTTTCTCATCCGTATTTGAAACTCAAATAGGCAGACAAGCAGCATTGAATTTAGCAAGAGAATTGTCTCCTAATTCTAGAGCATTAGGGTTCGGTACTAATGACTGGTTCGACGATAATCAAGAAACTTGGTAAAAGCATCTATGACAGCAAATTTAACAACAAATATTCTGGATATCGCGTCTGGCTTGCCTGATAATTGGCTTATCGGTTGTGACAGTCGCGAATTTGCCCGAATTGTCGATCGGCTATTTCAAGAAATCACCCAAAATCAAGCACAGAAAACACCCCCAAAGATTTGCATCGCAGAACCAGAACCCGTGCAATTTCTTGCCAGTTTCACCGCCGCCCGCGCCGCCAAATGCCCCATTTTTCTCTGCAATCCCAACTGGGTAAAATCGGAATGGGAACAAGTCTTTGATTTAGTCCAACCCGACATATTTTTAGGACAATACCCGCTTCCCAACAATCCCCATATCCCAGTCCGCGAAGGCGGACTTCGTTTGTATAGCCGCGAATTCCATTCGCCCGAATTCCATTCGCCGGCTAAAAACGGTTTTGATACGATAATGATTCCCACCGGCGGTTCTTCAGGAAAAATTCGTTTTGCCATCCACACTTGGGAAACACTAACGGCATCAGTACAAGGTTTTCAACAATATTTTCAAGTTGACAAAATTAACTCGTTCTGCGTTTTACCCTTATACCACGTCAGCGGTTTAATGCAATTTATGCGATCGTTTAATAGCGGCGGACAACTGGCAATTCAGCCATTTAAAGAATTAGAAAATGGTAAAAAATGCGATATCGAACCCGAAGAATTTTTCATTTCCTTAGTTCCAACTCAACTGCAACGGCTGCTGCAAAACCCAGATACAGCTAATTGGCTGGGACGGTTTCGTGCCGTACTTTTGGGTGGTGCTCCCGCTTGGCCGGAACTTTTAGAAACAGCTAGAAACGATCAAATCAAATTAGCGCCCAGTTACGGCATGACAGAAACTGCCTCGCAAATTGCTACACTAAAACCCGAAGATTTTCTCGCGGGCAATAACAGTTCCGGTCAAACTTTACCCCATGCTAAAATAACTATTCGCAGTGCCAAAGGCGAGATTTTGTGCGATAATCAAATAGGAAATATTGCGGTAAATGCTAAATCTTTGGCGTTGGGTTATTATCCTGAACAATTTGGCGATCGCGAATATTTCCAATTAGACGATGTGGGATTTTTTGATAAAAATAACTGCTTAAATATCGTCGGACGCAGCAGCGACAAAATTATCACAGGCGGAGAAAATGTATTTCCGGCGGAAGTTGAAGCCGTTGTGCGATCGACTAATTTAGTTGCGGATATTGCTGTAATTGGCTTGCCAGACAAAAATTGGGGTCAAGTCGTTACGGCTATCTACGTTCCCGCTAATTCCGAAGTTACTGTCAAAAATCTGCAAGCGGCAATAGAAGATAAGTTGAGCAAGTTTAAGCGTCCTAAACATTGGATTTTTGCGGAACAATTGCCGCGCAATTCTCAAGGCAAAGTCAATCGAGAACAATTGCAAAAAATTGCGATCGTGTCATCCCCGGTGAATCGATAGTATTGAGCGGATTTGACGGGCTCTCCGGCCCATCCCACAAGAGTTATTTTTTCTTGTGGGATGGGCATCTTGCCCGTCCTAATTATTTTTGCAAGAGGTCTAATATCTACAACACCAGTGAGAAATCTCACAAACCCGGCCCCGCCCAATTCCCAATTACGACAAACCTAACAGCCTTCTCCTCCTCTCTGCTTCTTGTTTTTGAACATCCACAAACTTCAACATTCGGTAAAGTACCTCTATTTGGGGCAGCTTAATACCTGCTTGTTCAGCCACCCTTATCGGATTACCAAAAATTGCCTCAACTTCTAGCGGACGCGATTCATCGTAATCGATTTTCATGCTCGTGCGGTAAGGCTTCATTTTCTGAGTGTATTCGAGCATCTGTGGGATAAAGTCATCGGGAATAATGCGATCGCAACTTTTGGCTCCCGCTATCACTTCCCCCATGATTTCCTCAACTAAAATCAGAGTATCGGGATTAGCCATCAGTTGGTCAGTTCTCGCATCCAACACTACAGACAGCCCGTTATAAGGAATATTCCAAACCAGCTTTTTCCACCTTGATAACAGCAAATCTTCGCTCATTTTAATAGGGATATGAGCAAGTTTAAAATCCCCAGTAATTTGGTGCATTCTATTAGTAATACCCATTGCTTTGTAGTCTTGGGCATATTCTCCTAGCGTGATATTGCCGTAATCTAGGTGGCAGATGTGACCGGGCCCAACTTTATAAGAACAGAGAAAACACAGGCCGCCAACCACTCGTTCTGCACCGACAATTTTAGCTACTTCCGGTTCTGTATTCAATCCATTTTGCAATACTAAAACCGCGCCGTTATCCTTTAATAAATGAGGCAAAATTTTGGGCAACAAGTGATTTTGAGTTGTTTTCAGCGCTACAATTACTACGTCGCACTGAGGCATTTTGTGCGCGTCGCGGTAGGCGCGGACGTGGGGGAGGGTGAAGTCGCCTTCGGGAGACTCGACAATCAAACCGTGTTTTTTGACGCGATCGTAATCGCTGCGCAGCAAAAAATTGACTTCTAAACCTGCTTGTTGCAGTCTAGCACCGTAAAATCCGCCTAAAGCTCCCGTGCCGACAATGGCATAATTGCGATTTGACATAATATCAAAAACTCAGAAATAATTATCAACAACACAGAAATTTGACGGTCATTCCCTGCTATTATTTAAAGATAAAACTAATCTGAAATCTCAATCTCAAATTTCCTCATCCACTGCATCAAGTCTTCAGATAGCTGTTTTCTATTTCGGCTAACTGCATTGATGGAGACGTGCTTAGTCAGAGCTTTAGCAGCGCTTTTTCCTGCAAGTTCCCCCGCCGCCAAAAATACTTGATAGGCAATTTCAAATTCATCGCCAGTAACTTGTTTGGGTGTTAATTGAATCATCAGCCGATCGCCCGCAAACATGGGGCGATAAAAATCTACACTAGCATGAATTATGGGAAAGGCAACCTCGGGATTGCTGAAAAAGGCTTTGAGATTGATTCCCGATGCTGCTAGAGATGCCTCGTAAGCTTCGTGGCACATCGCCAAAACGTTAGCAAAGTAAACGACTCCGGCAGCATCGGTATCTTGAAAGCGAACAGTGCGGGTGTAAGTAAAAGGCATTTAAAGCCGTTTTGAGTTTTGACAGTCTTGGACGCAGAAATCGGTTTTTTTGTCTGAGTGTGGGAAAGCCTCTAGGACTGTTATGAGTTTTGAATTCAAAATATTGTTTTGATTTAATTCAAAACTCATAACTCTTTCCCTCGCGCTAATTTTTTAACCTTTGTTTTTAATCAACATCACGTCTATAATCTTGAGGGCAACTTCTTCGGAAATCTCCAATGCAGCGTAAAGATCGTTCAACAGTTGTTCTTCTTCTTCTGAAACCTCGCCATCTGCTAAAGCGATATCAGTTGTCACAGCAAAAACTGTTTCTTTAAGTTCGTCGGGAAGCGTTGCCAAAGCCGCATTAAACAGTACCTCAACTCCTTGCCGTTGCAGAATCATCAGCAGGCGATCGAGCATTTTTCTCATCACGTCATCGGGATAGCTGCGGAACAGTTGCATCCGAGATAGCGTCATGCTAATCGCTTTACTTTCGCTGTCATTGATGTAACCGTCGGCTGCTACGGCAATTAGCGCGATCGCCGCAAATGCTTCGGCAGGCCCTAACACTACGTCGGTTTGTTGGCGAGTACGCGATACTTTATCAAATAAACCCATGATATTTTCCTCATTATTTAGTAGTGGATTCATGGAGTCAGGATGGGTTCTGGCTCGGGAGGTTTCTTTGGAAATTTCGACAATTATATCAAATCTTGTTAGTTATTTGTTATCAATAAAATTATGAAAAAATTAAGAATTTTTATTTCGCCCTTGGTTGCTGTAAGGGCGGGTTGATTCCTATCCTGAATTGCCTTCCCATATCTCGGCTCAAACAGGCATCTTGCACCATTGTAAGCAACAGGCTTTCCGGCCTGTTCCACAAAGAGTGAATTTTCTTGTGGAACAGGCATCTTGCCTGTTCATAAAAAACTTATTGAGAAGGATGTAACATCTCAGCTAAAACCCGCCCTCCATCGCAGCCGATCTACTTGTCAAACAGGGCTAAATCTGCTTTCAGGAAATCAACAAACTGCCGCGCAGTCCTGCCCGATCGCCCGTTACGGCGAGTTGCCCATTCTTTAGCGCGGTGCTCCAAATCCTCAGCAGCGAGTTTGATTCCAGCAAGTTCTGCCAGATGTCTGACAATTTTTAAATAAGTGTTTTGATCTGCCGGTTCAAAAGTTAAAGTCAAGCCAAACCGATCGCTAAATGAAAGTTTTTCCTGCACAGTATCCCAAGCGTGAACTTCATCCCCGTCGCGGGGGCGGGGCCTGTCGTCAAAAAACTCTCGAATTAAATGCCGCCTGTTGGATGTGGCGTAAACAACTACATTTTGAGGTCGGGCGGTGACATTTCCCTCTAAAACCACTTTCAAGGATTTAAAAGCCTCATCATCTTCCTCAAAAGACAGGTCATCCACAAAAATAATAAACTTTTGAGGAACTCCCCGCAACTGTTCGACAATTAGCGGCAAATCTTGCAAATCAGATTTAGATACTTCAATCAAGCGCAGATTGCGATCGCTAAATTCATTTAACAGCGACTTCACCAAAGAAGACTTCCCCGAACCGCGGCTCCCGTACAGCAAGACGTGCAAAGCCGGATAGCCTGCCAGCAAAAACTCCGTATTTTTCACCAGAGCATCCCGCTGCCAATCGCAGCAAACCAACTCTTTCAAATTTATGCGATCGGGATGCGAAATACTCGCCAACTGCCCTCCCCGCCACCCAAAAGCGCGATATTCGGCAAACAAACCCGTGCCAAACTGTCGGTAATAAACTGCCAAAGATTCCGCAGCGCTAGACCATTTTTCCAATTTCCCGTGCAGCGGCAAATCCCCGTGTTCTGCTTCACTTTCTGAATGCCAAATCGGAGGCACAGTGACAAGTTGACCCGCTACCCGCACCCACTTGCTCAACTCATCGCTGCTGCATTCGTAAATATTTTGCAGCACTTGTAAATCATGTCGGGCGGCCTCCACCAAAGCGGGGGGCAAACTCGCAAAATCTGTTTGCTGAGCTCGGCGAGAAAAAGGGTTTTCGTCTTTGAGAATTTCCCAAATCAGAGAATCTTTCCAGCTCTGATTTTTAGCAGCCTGAACTTTGAACCAGTTCCCGTAAGCTACCTGACAGTCCAAACCGCTGACTTCGCTGTGGTGGAGAGCTTGCAGCAAATCGAGAAAAGCTTGACCTGCGGGGCTTTTGAGAACCGATTGATACAGCAGCAGGGATGCTGCGAGGCGCTGGAGGTAACGGATTTGGGCGATCGCACTAGAAGTTAGGGCTGACATAATGGCAATTGTATAACAGTTAGATATTCTGACTGGGTTTAATAAATTTTCTAACAATTTGTGACCGGAATTGCAGGTCTCGCTGTATAAATTTAGGTGCAAAGAGTGAAAATTTGAGGATTAAAAATGAATTTAGGTACAGCAGCGGCGATCGGCTACGGCATTTTAACACTCGTTGGTGGCATCATGGGTTACATCAAGGCCAAAAGCCAAGCCTCGCTCATTTCTGGCCTGATTAGCGGTTCGCTGCTAATTTTTGCCGGCACCGCACAACTCATGGGACAAACTTGGGGTTTAACATTAGCAGCAGCCATCTCCGCTGTTTTAGTAGTAGTTTTTATTTTACGGCTTGTAAAAACTCGCAAGTTCATGCCGGCCGGGATGCTGATTCTAGCTAGTTTGGCATCTTTGGGCGCGATCGTTTACGAAATCAGCGGTCAATATCAATAATCATTCGATTTTAGATTAGACCTCTTGCAAAAATCCTTTTAATCAAATTCTGGAACGGGCAAGATGCCCATTCCACAAGAAAAAAAATTTTTGTGGGATGGGAATCTTGCCCGTCCTAGTTATTTTTACAAGAGGTCTATTCAACTGAAAATTATCCAAATGATGACGAACTAGAAACGCCTTATTGGTACTTTCCCAAAGTCTTGTAGGGTGCCACGGCTCCTTTCTCGTTTCCCTTGTAAGCGTAAGTGTTCTACCCGTGGCACCCTACAGGCCTCGTTAGTGGTTTAAATGACAGGAAACCAATTACCTCAGCCACAACTTAATAGTATTGTCTTTAGAACCGCTAGCAATAGTTTTGCCGTCAGGACTAAAACTGACCACATAAACCTCATCGGTATGTCCCGTCAAAGTATTCAGCAATTCTCCGGTAGCCAAATCCCAAATTTTAATAGTTTTATCCTTGCTCCCGCTCGCAATAAATTTCCCATCCGGGCTGATAGCAACCGAGACAATATCGTCAGAATGTCCCTTGAGCGAGCGAATTAAATCTCCTGTTTCGAGATTCCAGATTTTAATACTTTCATCGTAGGAACCGCTAACTATTGTCTTGCCGTCCGGGCTAACAGCAACCGACCTCACCGGGTCGCCGTGTCCTTCAAGAGTTTTGAGCAACTTTCCAGTTGCTACATCAACAATTGTAATTTTTTTATCCTTAGAAGCGCTAACCAAACTTTTGCCATCGGGAGTGAAAGCAACAGAATAAACAAAATCTGTATGGTCTGGCAAATTATAAATCAAACTGCCATTTCTTGCATCCAAAATCTTCGTGGTTTTGTCTCCGCTGCCGCTAGCAATCAGTTGTCCGTCGGGGCTAACAGCGACAGACCAAACAGAAGCAGTGTGGTCGAGACTGGGAATTACTTGCCCTGTTTTCAAATCCCACAGCATGACTCTCCAAGAACCGGTTCCAGTCGCAAGTCTCGTACCGTTTGAGTCAAAAGCAACCGACCAAATGGTGGAGGAATCTCCTGGAAAAGTGCGGATCGATTTGCCTGTAGCTAAATCCCAAATTTGGATGGTTTTGTCTTTTGAACCGCTGGCTAACATTAAGCCGTCTGGACTGAAAGCAACAGACCCAACGGCATCTGAATGCTGAGCGAAATTTTTGACTTTAGCGTTTTTCCACCGCAGACCTGCTTGGCACTTTTCCTCTAAGTTTTGAGCTGACCCATAGCTGGTGGAAGTGTTGGCAATTGTTGGTATTTGGCTGATACAGCCTTCATAATTGCTGGCTGTATAAAGAGCTTCAATTTGATTGAGCTGTTGGGATTCTTGCTGCACTCGCTGCTGCCAGTCTTGCCACTTGAGATATCCGTAAATTCCGCCGATCGCAGCTAGGATAGCCGCAATTGTTGCTCCGGCGAGATAAGGATTGAATTTGCGAGTTTCTTTGGGGACAATCGCTGCTGTGCTGGCGATCCTCTGCGTTGGCGTAGCCCCCGTAGGGGCGGGCTGCGCTAACGACAAATCGGTTTTTCCGTTCAGATTTAGCTGCGGGGATACCGCCGGACTTGCCTGCAAACCGAGTTCAGCGGCGCTGCTGGCTGGTGGCCCATTGGGGTTGCGGTGTCCCTCCAAAACTGTGGAGATCGCCTTGTACAATTTGGAGAATAAAGATTTAGGAACGACTAACTCTTCGATTCTCGCCGCATCTTCGTCGGTAAGTCCTAAAACTTGCTGCAAGCGTTTTAACTCCTCGCGAGTTTCCAAAGTAAAGGGATATTCTTGCTGCATTGCTTCTTGCAGTGATTTTTCGTAGCGTTCGCCTTTTTCCCTGTATTTGCGGTAAGGGTTCAATACCTCATCTTCGATCGCCTCTGCTTCTTCTGGCAGCAATTCCAAACTGACGCGCAATTCTTCTAATATTCTACGACCGACGAGTGTAATGTCACCGCGGCTGCTGCTGCGCCGATCGACTTCTTCGCGATATATTGTGAGCTTGGGAATCCGCGCCCGCGATCGATCGCCAATTTTCCTCAAATCGGCTAAAGCTTCCGTCGCCGACTGATACCTTTCCCGAAAATCGTAGCGCACCATATTGTCCAAAACATCTGCCAGCGCTTGAGAACACGCGGCTAAATGACGCCAAACAATTTCGCCTTTATTAGAATTTTTCAAATCCCGCAGTTTAGGCAAATCGTAAGCCGGCAAACCCGTCATTGCTTGGATGCCAATCATTCCCAAAGCGTAGATATCGCTGTTGAGTTGCGGGTTGTATTGAAATTGTTCGATCGGCATATATTCCAGCGTTCCAATCCGCACAGTTACCGGCGCTTGTCTTTGAGCGATGTGAATTTCTTTCACCGAGCCAAAGTCGATCAAAACTAACTTGTTGTCTGAATAGCGGCGGATTAAATTCGCTGGTTTAATATCTCGGTGAATTACTCCATGTCCGTGTACAAATACTAAAATTTCTAACAGTTCCTTTAGCAAAGGAATCATTTTTTCTTCGGTTACGGGTTTCCCCGGTACAATCTCGGTTGATAGCGAGTGACCGGCAACAAAGGATTCAACTAAGAAAAATTCTTCGTTTTCTTCAAAATAAGCGAATAGCTGAGGAATTTGGTCGTGTTGACCGAGCTTTTCTAGAACTTCTGCTTCTTTTTGGAAAAGACGGCGCGTAGTATTGATTAATTTTGGTTCGGCGGTACCGGGACGCAGGTGCTTGACAAAGCACTGCGGTTCTCCCGGACGGCGAATATCTTTGGCCAGATAGGTTTGCCCAAATTCTCCTGTTTCTATGACTTCAATGATTTGATAGCGTCCATCTAAAAGTTGGCTCACCATGATAATAACGCAGCCTTTTTTTGGTTGATTTTCGCAAGAAACAGTTTCACTGTTGAGTCAGTTGTATAGCCTTTTTCAGGTAAATTAGGTGTTTCTGGGCATTTGCCAAACAGGGCATTTGGTATTCGGAATAGTTGTTTCTTTCCTTCTTCTTTCTTTCCTTCTTCCGACTTCCATCGGACGACTTCCATCGGACGACTTCCATCGGACTTCTTCCCTTCTGACTTCTTCCCTTCTGACTTCTGACTTCTGACTTCTGACTGAGATATTGCACCATTCTCAATTACTTGTTTAGGAACAGGCAAGATGCCTGTTCCACAAGAAAACTCATTCTTTGTGGAACGGGCATCTTGCCCGTTCTTGACAATGGTGCAACATCTCAGTTCTGACATACTTTATCTTTTCAACATCTGCAAAGCTTGATATCCCAAAAAGAAAAAACCCAAAGCGCCGAGTGCCGCTATCGTGTTCGCCAACACATCGAGTGTAAAAAATTCGCCCATTGCAATCTCCTCTCTTGACTGATATCTATCCTCGGCTTTTCGGTCGCTGACCGGGTGAGGGGTCTTGCCCCTTGCTGCGATCGAGCCGAAAGATGCTCACAAATTATAGCGCTTGAGGCGGTCAAAATAACTTTTCGGGCGATCGACTAGCTTTTTGTTTTAATATTTTTTAATATTTAAGGAGACAAATTGTGCACCTAAATTTTGAGGTCAGTTCGCTTTGATATTGTTAACCCTGCTAATTTTTTCTCTCATAGTAAGTAGAGCTTACACTAAGAATTTGCGCCGATCGGTCGAAAATGCGCCTCGAACCGACAGAAGTTCCGCGCGGCCGGAGCCCTCTCGGATGCCAAAAGTTTCGGTAATCGTACCAGCATACAACGAAGCCGAGAATATTCGGGATTGCGCGATCGCCATTTTGGAGAGTACACCGCTGACGGAGGACAACCTAGAGGTTTTGATTGTAGACGATCGCTCGACAGACGACACGCTGGCGATCGCTCAAACCCTGCAACAGCAGCCGGGCGACCCCCGCCTAAAAATATTAGCAGGTCAGCCGCGACCTGCCAACCAATATTGGGCGGGCAAAAACTGGGCCTGCGCCCAAGCTGTTCAAATAGCAACCGGAGACTTCTTATTATTTATCGATGCCGACGTGCGGCTCAAACCCGGGGCGATCGAAACCGCTATCGCCACAGCAGAAACCGAGAAAATAGACTTGTTCACCTGTATGCCAGCACTCGTTTGCGAGTGTTTTGCCGAGTGGTTGGTGCAGCCGATAATGTTCAGTCACCTAGCAGTTTGCTACGACTTCACCGCAGTCAACGATCCGACAACCGACAGCGCTTTTGCCGGCGGCCCGTTTATGCTATTTAGGCGATCGGCCTACGAAAAAATCGGCGGTCACGAAGCAGTTGCTGGTGAAATTGTGGAAGATGTGGAATTAGCTAGACGCATCAAACGTGCGGGTTTAAAGCTCGGACTTTATGCCGGGTCAAATTTGGCATCCGTGCGGATGTATCGGTCTTGGAACACATTGTGGGAAGGCTGGACAAAGAATCTGTATCTCGGCGCTAACCGCAGTTGGGGGTTGATGGTTTACATGGCTGCAATTATGTTATTTCTTTATTCTATGCCCTGGTTGGCATTAGCTATTTTGCTGGCAAATGGCGACTTTGCAAACATAATTACCAATTACCAATTACCAATTACCTTGTTAACGATCTGTTTATCCGTAATCGTAATTTTGCAGCATTACAATTTGCGCCGCTTGGGTGCCGAGATTTCTGAATGTCCGACGAAATACTGGTGGTTGGGAGGTGTGGGAGGTGCGTTAGTGGCGGCGATTGCGATCGCCTCTGCGATTAAAACCGAAACTGGTTGGGGATGGACTTGGCGCGGTAGAACTTTGCAAAATCCGAATACTTAATAGACCTCTTGCAAAAATCCTTTTAATCAAATTCTGGAACGGGCTCTCCGGCCCATTCCACAAGAAAAAAATTTTGTGGGATGGGCATCTTGCCCGTCCTAGTTATTTTTGCAAGAGGTCTAATAGAAATTGTAGCGATCGCATTTCGAGATATCCCAGAGCGATCGCGAATTTGAACAATTGGCTAACAACTGAGATTTTGACAAGTTCTATATAGTACAGTAGAATCAAAATACCTGAGTAAGACGAGGCTTTAAGCTTATGTCTTATTCAGGTTATATAAAAAATTATTTGCAAAATTAAAATTAATCGCATGACAAACAACTTAACTACAGGAAACCCCTATAGAAACACACTTCATTACGAGTATCCCCAAGATATACCTGAGTCCTATGCGGATATCGTAGAGGAATTGCGGACTAAGGCTCAAGATGTTCGATCGACTCATATTAAAAAAGCCAGTTCTGGTAATGTTGCTGTTGCCAAACTAGAACTCGCAACGGGTAGAGTTTATAGAAAAGAAGCTACTAGCAAGAAAAAGCCTATCAATATTCCCGGCGAAAAAAATGGACCACAGTTGCTATTTTTCCCAAGGATTGACAGAGCATCACTCAATAATAATTACAACAAAGAACACGCCGAGTACAAGCTCTTCAATGCACTTGCAGAAGACTTGGAAGGAGATAGTGTACCTTCGGATGCGACAGGAAGGCTTTACCTCTACACTGAGATGCAGATGTGTTCTGGATGTAACACTACTTGCGATGAAGACTTTGGTAGATTGTTCCCGAACATTGAAGTGATTATCTTCTACAAGGAGCCATATCCGTAGAAATATATAGCCTTTCTCAAAAAGATGAGGTATGACTGACAGCTTACATAACCACTACACTAAGAGGGCTGAAGCCCAACTACGTACCTCATCTTTCTGAGAACCGCTATAGGATAAAAAGCCAGTAGAGCCAAGCAAGGCTTTACTGGCTTCTCTGGGCAAGGTAGAATGGAAGTGATATGAAGCTTAAAACAAGCTTTATCTTAGTCTCCGCTTAAATGAAAAATATAAGGAGGGAAAGTCAATGCTCAAGTTTGACATAGGCCACTACACCGATTTTAAATTGCCTAGCAACTCCGATCTTCCCGATCGATTACAGCAAACACTTCGCACGGTTTGGGACAGAAAATATGACGATTTATACGAAAGAGGCGGAAACAGCGATGTAGAAGAAGCTTTTGTAGAAGTAATGACGGCCTTTGGAATGCCGAATGATGCAATATCCCATCAGCGGTATGTCTATATGGCCTATGGAATAGCATTAGCAGCTAAACCGACGATTAAACATTACTTTCCTGAAGAACACAAGGCTGATATCGTTGAAGGAATTATCTCTTGTTGGCTGAAGGATGGTGGTGAAATCCCCGAAACTTGGGCAGATACCTTGTTTCCTAATATCAACCAACTTGGAAAATATCAAGCTAGTAACGAAGCTTATAATATTTTCTACGGGTTGTTGCAAACACTCAACACCAAAACAGCTTATAATGCCATCTTGGACATTCTGTATGATGCAATTACCGGTGATGCCATTTCTGGTTTTACTGAAGCCAGACGAGATATGTTTAATTGGTGGCTGATCGAGGTAATTCCTGCTGCTTATTGTTTAAAGCTGCCATCTACTTTATATTCGGGAAAATGGGAATTTCCGCCGTTGAGTCAGTGCGCGTAATTGCGATGAGGCAATCAATAGTATTCTGTTTTTACCTTTCCGCATAAACAAAAGCAGGTACGCGCTTGTAAGCAGGCGTGCCCGATCGCCTTTCAATTTCCGGGTGAAAAATCACATTAACTTCCGGATAAAACATCAAAGCAGCACCCTCACGAACCGCCCCGTAAATCACCTCGACATTTTCCATTTTCCCCGCATTTCCCTGCACCGTAACCCGCTGATGTTCTTGCATACCAGCGCTTTCTGCATCCGCCCGATTCATCAAAATGCAGTTGCGGTGCGGCATTCCCCGGTACTTGTCATCAATTTTGTAAACCACAGTATTGTGCTGGGAATAGCTGCGTCCCGTCATCAAGGCCACAACTAAACCCCGCACCGATTCCGATGCACCAAAATCTTTGATTTCCGGTAGTTTCAGCACGGGCAAAGGCGTGACAAACATCTTTGCTTTCCCGGAATCAGTCGGGAATTTAGGTTCTGTAAAAATCCGCCCGCCGATGGTAAATTCCTCTTGTGTCTCATCAATTGTTCCGATTTTTTCATAACCTGGAATCGTTTGAGCAATCAATTGCCGAACGTACCTGGTATCTTGAAGTTGACGCCAATCTACCGGATAAGTACCGTGAATTCGGCTAGCCAATTCTGTCAAAAAATGCACTTCTGAAATTAAATCAGAATCTTTGAGATGAGTTTCGCCCTCATCATTGAAACGCACAAAATTATTCCCAGATTCCACGGTTGTTTTGTGGGGGTTTTCAAAGCGATTCAGGACGGGAATCACAATTGTATTGTGCTTTGCCAATCCGTGAAAATGCCCTAAATTCGGTTTGGTTGCGAGGTATATAATAGTTTCAATCTTGCCTAAAGCGCGTTTTGCCTCAGTTGAATCTGGATTCGCCCCGTACAAGTTGCCGCCCAGACAAATCAGGGTATCGACTTTGCCTGCATCTGCTGCTTCAATGAGCGATCGAGTTTCGTAACCCTTAACGCGGCTGAGGGGACGATTCAATAACTTTTCTAAAGCTTGTTGAATTTCTTTTTTCAGCTTCACAGTCACGCCCATAGAGCCGAATCCTTGGACGTTTGAGTGTCCTCTCACGGGCATTAATCCCGCCCCTTCTTTGCCGACATTTCCCGTCATCAAAGCAGTGTTGGCAATGCTAAAAACATTATCTACGCCGTTATCGTGTTGGGTAATTCCCATCGCCCAACCGAATACAACCCGCTTTGAAGTGCCGATTTTTGGCTGCTGCCTCAATTTCTGCGCGGGAAACTCCGCAGGTTTCAGTAATAGTTTCCCAAGAAGTTTCGCGGGCGTGTTGGACTGCTGCTTCCCAGCCTTCTGTATAAGCTTGCAAGTATTTTTCGTCCAGCAATCCTTGTTCGATTACAGACTTTTGAATGCCGACAAATAGCGCCGTATCGCTGCCGGGAATTGGTTGCAAGTATAGGGAGGAAATATCGGAACCGGGGATGAGCGACTTGACGGGAAATGCGGGAGAACCAAACTTGACTAACCCGATTTCCATGACCGGGTTAATTACAATTATTTTACCGCCTTTGTCGCGAATTTTAATCAATTCGTTCATCAAGCGGGGATGGTTGTAGGAAGAATTGCTGCCCGCGAGTACGACGCAATCTGCTTGCTTCAAGTTTTCTAGACTCACTACCGAGGTGCGGGTGGCGAACATTTCGCTTAACCCGGTTGTCGAGGGAGCGTGGCAGAGATCCGAACAATCTGCTAAGTTGTTAGAGCCGATCGCCCGCATCATCAATTGCAGCAGAAAAGCCGCTTCGTTGGAAGAGCGGCCGGAACTGTAGGATGCCACTCGTTCGGGGGTTTTGCGAAACGCAGCTTCGGCAATCTGATAAACTTCTTGCCAAGAAATGCGATCGTAATGAGACTTCCCCGCCCGCAAAATCATCGGAAAACTCAGCCTTCCCAACCTATCGGCTTCCATTGAAGTTAATTGCTGAAGTTGTGCAATACTCTGCTGTTCAAAAAATTGAGTTGAGATAGCCGGCTTGATTTCAGCGGAGATTGCTTCAACGCTTTTCATGCAGCGCTGAAGTTTTTCGCCCTCTTCATTGGTAAAACCTCCTTTCTGCCCGCCAGTGCCCCAAGAACAGGACAAACAAGCACTTTTGTGCAGCAAAGTTTTCCAAAGTTTCGGGCCTTCCGGGGACAATGTATGCTTTGCCCAAAACTCAATTACGGGCAAACCGCCACCTATCTCTGGTGTTTCCTCGTTTGTCTCGTTGAATGGCGGGATTGGTTGGACATTTTGGGAGTTGGCGTCCATAGAGTTTACCTCGGGTTTTGATTGCTGGTTAATTCGGTGGGTAATTGCCAAAAAGGTTAAGCTTGTCAGTCGAATTTTATCGCAATTTTACTGCCAACACCATTAGCCAGTAGATAGATTTGTTTAACCGATCGGTTGAGCAACTCGACAGGCAGACGCGATCGCCTATTGACAAAACAAATGTATCTATTATAATAATTCATATACTCAGATATAAATACTACAAAATGCTAGAACTACATAAAAGTTATGTAATCGACGAAAATCAGCAGCCGATTGCTGTTCAAATCCCCCTTGAACAATTTGAGAAAATCGAGGAGATTTTGGAAAACTACGGTCTGGCTAAACTTATAGAAGAAACTGAAGGTGATGATAGATTATCAAAAGAACAAGCACTAAAGTATTATAACTCAATCAAACAAAATAATGTGGCAAGTTGAATATACAAATCGGTTCCTCAAAGAACTAGCTGCTTTACCTGCTGAAATTAGAAGTAGGATAGAACCTATAGTTTTTCAATTCTTAGAATCAGACAATCCCTTTGCATTAGGATATCTGGAAAAAATGAAAGGTTATCCAGATAAATATAAAATTCGTGTTGGTGACTACCGTATTGGACTCACAGTTGATGCACCGACAAAAACTTTAATTTGTCAGCGAGTAGCGCACCGCCGAGACATATACAGAATTTTTCCATAAAATTATGTTGATGAGAATTAGTAAAATATAATTATGTAGGGGGCGCAGCCCGCAACTTACCGCTGTCAATTTCACCGCTTCCCCTTATTTAACGCCTGCTTCCCAAACCCAAGACAAAGCATTCGATCGCCCTCAGCGACATTCGGGTCATTCTGCAAATAATCTTTCACCCATTCGCAACTCCGAGCAATAATATTATTCAGTTCCAAATTCTCCAAAGGCCAGAGAATTACATTCCTATCCCTACTAGCAAAAGCCAGAGTTTTGCTGTCAGAACTAAAACTAACACTCAACACCCGATCGCTCGATTCCAAAGTCTTAGATAGAATCGCCTTCTGACCGTCAAAATTCCACAGCTTAACAGTATTTCCCCCACTCGCCGCCGCAATCAACTTGCCGTCAGGACTGAAACTCACGCTTTCCACAGTATCGCTGTGGTCGAGTTTTTCCGCTATTGTTGCGCCTTTTCCATCAAACCGCCACAAGTAAACTTTTTTGTCAGCACAAGCAGTAGCAATTGTCTTACCGTCAGGACTGAAACTCACATCTTTAACACTATCTGGGTGAGCGAGAGTTTTTAGAATTTTCGCCTCGGAACCATTAAATTGCCACAGGTAAACCTTATTTGCTCCCGCACTTTCAAAAGCATTTTTGTTCGCAGTTGATTGATCGTCAGTAGCCGTAGCCACAGCGATAGTTTTGCCGTCTGGGCTGAAACTAACACTAATTACCGGGTTGCTGCGATCGAGTTTGGCAAGCATTGTTGCTTTAGAACCGTTCCAGCGCCAGAGGTACAATTTGCGATCGGCACTTGCGGCAGCAATAGTCTTGCCGTCTGGACTAAAACTGACGCTTCTAACAATGCCGCTGTGGTTCAGAGTATCTAACAGCTTCCCGTCTAAACTCCAGACTTTCACCGTTTTGTCATCGCTGGCCGAAGCAACAGTTTTATCATCAGGCGAAATGCTCACCCAGGTAACAGAATCCTTGTGACCTGCCAAGGTTTTGAATAAACTGCCGTCAGCGCGCCAAAGTCTCACCGTTTTGTCCCCGCTAGCAGAAGCAATTGTTTTGCCATCCGCACTAAAACTGACTTTATAAACCCAGTCACCGTGTCCCGATAAAATCTTATTCAAAGGAGTGCTGTCAGGATTCCAAATTTTCACCATTTTGTCTTTGCTTGCCGAAGCAATAGTCCCATCGCGGCTGAAAGTTACGGCCCTCACATCATCTTGGTGTCCTCGAAAAGTGTTCAACAAAGTGCCGCTGCGGTTCCAAACTTTCACCGTATCATCTGCACTACCCGTGACAATTTTTTCGCCGTCGCGACTGAAACTAGCACTGACAACTTCATCGTTGTGTCCTTTGAGAGTTCTAATTTCCTCACCTTTTCGGTTCCAGATTTTGACTGTAGTATCGGCACTTGCGGTGACGATTTCTTGATTGTTCGGACTGAAACTTACGCTGTAAACGATGTCAGAATGCTTGTTTAAAGTTTTGGGATTAATTTGAAATTTTTGAGTTTTACCTTCTCGGTTCCAAAGTTTGACAGTTTTGTCAGCACTTGCTGAGGCAATTGTTTTGCCGTCGGGACTGAATTTGACACCGAGTACCCAATCTTTGTGTCCGTTCAAAGTTTGCAGCAATTTTTTGCTGGTAATGTTCCAGATTTTGACAGTCTTGTCGTGACTCGCGGAAGCGAGGGTTTTGCCATCGGGGCTGAAACTAACGCTGGTGACGATATCTTTGTGGTCTTCTAAAGTTGCGACCGCACTTTTGTCGTTATCTACTTGCCAAATTCGGATTTTACGATCGGCACAACCAGTTGCGATCGTTTTCCCATCCGGGCTAAAACTAACACTCGTCACGCTATCTGGGTGATTGAAAGTCTTTAATAACTTACCTTCTTTGCTCCACAATTTAACAGTTTTGTCAGCACTTGCCGAAGCAACTGAATTGCCGTCTGGACTGACACTCACATCCAAAACAAACTTGCTGTGCTGCTCGAAACGGTTGCGTTCTTGCACCCCGGAAACTGCTTGTCTGAGTCTTTCAGCAATTTGATTTTTAGTATCCACAGGCAGCGCTGTACTTTTCTGAGAATCACGGCCGATTTTGATACTATTTCCCAACACTCCTAATTGATTTTTTTCATTAGAAAGAATCAAAGCTTCGGACGCCGAATTTAGGGCATCAGTCCGACTTTTTTCTGCTTCTTGCCGCGCGATTTCTGCTAATTTTGCTTGCTCGAATGCCAGCCCCGAAACACCTCCGAGTACAAGCACTCCTAGAACTGCCGCCCGCAATTGCCATCTCCGAGTTTGGTAAAGTTGAGCTTCTGCTTCGTGCTGTTTGTCTCTAGCTTGACGCTGTTTGTCTCTAGATTCCGACAGCAAAGCATCTCGCTCTCTGTCTTTGCGAATTTGGTCAATTTCATCTCGGTTAATTTGGTTTTGCTTTCGCAGTTCGTCGAATTCTGCCTTTTTATCTAATTCCTGCTGCTGGCGGATGAAACTAACTAGATAGTCGTGAACGAGCTGGTAAAGCTCTGCCGGTAGTTCCGTCCACCGAAAAACTAAACCGGATTTTACTAACAGTTCTAAGACTAAATCTAATTTGTCAGCCTCTGCAAATGTCGCTAAATCCGAGGCTAATTCGGCGCGGGTTTTTAGGGGACGTATCTCATCTTCATCTGTTAGCAAATACAAAACTCGGCGCGCCGCTACTTCATTTTCCGGGCCGCAATCTTTGATGACTTCTTCGAGAAATCTTTCCACTAATTTTTGTCGCGGATTGTTGCCTAGTTCCTGATAGTGAGTTAAAGTTCTAATGTCCTCTTGTTGCAGTTGAGCGCCGACAAGTTGCAGTTCGATCGGGCGGACTTCTCCCAATTCTCCAGCTAAATCTTTGACTAATTCTTCGATCAGCTCCGGTTCTAAGTAAAACTGCGATCGTTCAGTTAAAGTGCGAATTACCGATCGCGCATCGCCCAGCGAAAAATTTCCCAAATAAAACAGAATATCTTTGCTGAGAATGTCCGCCAAAATATCATTTTTGATAAATTGTGCTTGATTTTTCGGTCGGGAAAATTCCAGCAAATAGTGCAGGTAATCTTCCCGCAAAGACAGGACGACTTTTAAATATTTGATTTTCAAGCATTTCCGCAAAAAATCAAAAAATATCTGCCTTGCCGCTGGCTCTTTCCACACAAAAAAGAATTCTTCAAATTGGTCAAAGATCAGAACAGTCACTAGATGTTCTGAATTTGTTTGCAGTTCCTTGATAATTTTTTCGTATTCGATAGCCTGTTTTTCTAAGATTAATTCTACAGGCTGTGACTGCTCAATTTTATCCTCATTTTTCCCAGCAGAGCCGCCGTTAAATCCCGAAATAAGATTTCCCTTGACTGCGCCTGCTTCTACTAGAAAATCTACCTCCTCCGCTCCCGGTAATGCTTCGGAAATTTCCCGCTCGAATATTTCAGCTTTACCAGCAGATAACTGTCTGGTCAATTCCCGCGGCCAGTTGTTGTAAACTTGCAGGACTACGGGCAAAACAGTCCGCATTTCTATTTTTTTTTGTTTGAGAGCCGGTACTAATCCCCCGGTGACAATTGAACTTTTGCCAACTCCAGACTGACCGTAAATTACTGTCAGTTTGTCAGGGGTATTGTTCATCCTATATATCAAGCGGTTGAGGTCTTCTTCTCGGCCCGAAGCAGTAATTTCGTCAGCAATAGTAGCAGAGGTGGCAACAGTTTCGGCGGCGGGATTAACCGCTTCTCTGTGCGGCTGCAACTTTCCGGCTCCAATAAAAGCTCGGAACCGATACGTGTGTTCTACCGCTCGATAATCTTGCTTAATTTGAAATGCTTCGAGATATTCTCCTCGCTGAAAATAGAGCGATCGCAGCATTTCTAAAACCCGCAAATACAGTTGCGGGTTGTAGCAAGCTTCGGTTTCCGATCGAGCAAGCTCTAAATGCGCGATCGCCTCCTCGATCTCACCCAACTGGCTCTGGGCCTCTGCTAAAATTAACAGATACAAGCCTTGATGCTGCGACTTTACAGGCGTTCCCTGTCCCGTCGCTTCTAAATTTGAGTTGAGAACCTCAAGAGCGACTAAAGCCCATTCTTTCGCCCCTTGCCAGTTCTTCTGCTCTAAGGCTCCTCTAGCCAAAAAGCCGTAATCTTGAGCCAAATTCACTGCTGAATTTTCCATGTTTTGATGTAACCTCCGAGCTTTGATAGCTAAATTCCAGAGTGCATCCCAATCTTCTAAATGCTGCAATACTTCGCCGAGTTGATTGATGAATATACCAACGGCATCCGACCGCCCCGCGCGTTCTAAAACATCAATACATTCCTGAAAATAATTCTTAGCTTCCGTCCAGTAAGGACGGTTATCGCTGCGGTGTTGTTCTGCTTGAAAGCGGTAGCAAAGACCGATGTGGAATAGCATAATTCCCTCTAACACCGGGGCAGGATGAACGGTAAATAACAAATCGCTAAATTCTGTTTTAGCTCCAATAAATGGTACTTGATACTTCCAAAAGTTGAGACTTTTTTGATACAATGCAAGAGCAGTCGGGATGCGGTGACAAGCATATTCGTGCCGACCGCGAATAAATTGCAAACTCGCTTCAATAGCTGGTTCTAACCTGATGTTGCAACTTTGCAAGTCTTGGCTGGCCGACTCTAATTCAGTCAAAGAATTGGCTCCGATAATGGCAGAATTACTTAAACGCCAATTGCCGTTTTCTAAAATGTTGGAAAAAATGCGATCGGCACTTTTGCCCAGGAAATCCACCAAGTCGTCTGGGCCGAGCACAAATTCAACAGTTGTCGTCCAAGTCTCGATATCTGTTACTAACCGAATCAGTTTTTTTAAAATTTTGTCTGTCACCCACAGCACCACCGGGAAGGGAAAATTATTCCTAAATTCTTCCCTCACGTAGTTGGTAGAAGTCAGCAGTCGATCGATCGCGCTTACCGATTCCAATCCAAACACCATTAAAGCTGGTGGCTGGCTGTCGGTAAGTTCGGTTTCTATCGTCGTGTAAAGAGTTTTAACAGATGTCGGGAGGACAATTTCTCGAATCTCGATACCAGAATCTTCCCGTAATTGCCGTACAGTTTCTTCTCTCATCGCACTGTAATTACATCGAACCAAAATCAGAGAAAATTGCCCCTGAGACATTCTCAAAGTCCGGGAGAGAGTTTGCAGCGAACTTTTGTTTTGCTGTGCTGCGGTGTCTTGGTGGCAGTGCGAATTAATCATAATTAATATTGGAAAATTCTTCTCAGAATTGATGCTGTAGGAAGAAGTTTGGCAACGGATTGTGAAACGGATTTAACGGCTGTAACGGATAGTTATTGTAGGGTGCAATTCGGGCTGAATGTGGCAGCAACCAGAGACTCAATATTTTCCCTACGCTAAGCACCTACAGTTAGTTAGTGACCTCAGAAACCCGGTTTCTTTGTATATTTCTCGTTACTCAACCCAAAATTCGTAGAAACCGGGTTTCTCGCCCCCATGCTTGGGCCCTGAAACTGTCCGATTGTTTTAGCCGATCGCATTAAAGCATACCCGAAAAAATACATACTCTGTTATTCGCATATTTCCAGCAAAATCTACTGGATTTTACTGAAATTTTTACCGTCGCACACCGAGAATTGTACCGAGAAAAAGAGCCATCGCACAAATCGCACAAATCTCATTCAGTTATTCGCAGATTGCTGAAATCCGGCATTCCTTGGTTGACTGACCCCTTGCCGCGCTGAGATAAACTACGGGCGGTGGCTCATCAATTACAGCTTGAAGATTGTTTGTCATAAATTTACTAATCTCCATATCTAAATTAGTAGCTGCAAAATCAGGTTCATCCCAATCCTCGCTTTCTTCAATGCTGATTGTTGTTGGTGTGGGCATATCAAAATCAAGCTCATCGCCGAAATCCGAAACTTTCTTAATTGGCTCTATTTTCTGATCGGTATCGGCGGCAAAAGCTTGAGCTGTATTTGCCATTAGTACGATCGGCAGTGCTACTATGGCACTTATCCTTTGTAGCGCCCTGATTTTCCTCATCCTATCCTCCTGATATAAACTCAACTTTGGTGCTGCTATAAATTCAACATACGCAACTACTTTAGAGCGCTGTCAGCCGATTTTAGATTTTAGATTTTAGATTTTAGATTTACTCCACAGATGAATCTGAGAAGTTGAACTTTGGTCTAAAATTTTGGGCTGCTTGCGACTCCTGTTGCGGGCTTGTATCCGTTTTTGAGCAGAGTCATTAATTGATAGTGGTTTCTTTCCTGACAAAATATAACCCTATCTGTGACACTTAGCGGCAACTTTGCTTGACGGAGGGTATCCGGCCAACTGTTTTCCTTTCTCTTTACTACGTGAAAACTCTTAAACCGTCAGGTATTTCCGTTAAGTAATTCCCCAGCTTTTGCGAGTGTCCATCTCAGACCCAAAGCGCCCAGAAGTTCGATCGCGCATTAGTTTTCGCACTCCCGCGCTGCCAGAAAGCTGATGTGCCATACCACAGTCACCGGATATCTGTCAATACTTTTATCTTAACATTTTTAATTTTTTGCATAATTCTCGTTACCAGGAAGAACCCGGTAACGCAGATCGGCGAGGAAGAGCCTCCAGCAAAGTCGAGAGGGCTCCTACTTAGTCAAGCCGTGTTCGAGAGCGAAGCGAACCAACTCAGTACGGCTGTTAGTACCCGTCTTGCTAAACAAACGGCTGACGTATTTTTCCACATTCCGCACGCTAGTTTCCAAGCGGCGGGCAATTTCTTTATTCATCAAACCTTGAGCAACCAAATCCAAAACACTTTGTTCTCGGGGAGTCAAATCAATTTTAATCGGCGAAGGACTTTGGGCGATCGAACTCCGCCCGCTCAGCAAAGACTCAATTCTCGCCATTTGGCTTGCTAAAGCAGCAATATCGGGACTTTCAGCATTTTCGCCGAGTTCCTTAGCAGCCGCGCGGCGGGCCAGCAAATTTGTGACAATTGCCACCAACTCATCGGGATCGAAAGGCTTAGAAAGATAAGCATCGCAACCTGCTTGATAGCCTTGAATGCGATCGCCCGTCATGCCCTTAGCCGTCAAAAACACCACGGGTAAAGCCTTGTAGCGAGGATCTTCCCGCACTTGCTTCAGAAATTGATAACCGTCCACCTGCGGCATCATAATATCTGAAATCACCAAATCGGGATTAGTCTGCTGCAAGAGTTCCCACCCGTCGCGAGCATTACTGGCAACCTCAACCGCAAAATTGCTATCTTCCAAATAAGCTTGTACCGCTTCCCGCAAGCCCGGTTCATCATCTACCAATAATAATCGTGCTGACATATCTGTTACCCTTACGCTTTACCACTATGTTTAAATTTAGCTGAATTTAACTCTTATTGTCACTCCATCTATCGAAGGAACTTAAAAAAATGTTGTTCCACTCAAGAGTTTTGAGTTGTGTTTTGATTGAACCATTAAAAACTGATTAAATCTTTAATTCAAAACTCAAAACTCAAAACTCAAAATTATTCTTGAACCCTTGGACTTAAACTTTTGAACGATCGGTCAAAATTTCATAGCCAGTTTCCGTCACCAACACAGTATGCTCAAACTGAGCCGACATAGCATTGTCAACCGTTACAGCAGTCCACTTGTCAGAAAGCGTCCGAGTGTACTTAGAACCCGCATTCAGAATCGGTTCGATCGCCAATGTCATACCCGATCGCAATTTCACGTTCGGCATTTCCCGGGTGCGGAAATTGAAAACCGACGGTTCCTCGTGCAAATTTCGCCCGACACCGTGGCCGGTAAACTCCTCAACGATGCTAAAACCGTTGCTTTTGACATGATCTTCGATCGCACCAGCCAGATCGAGCAAATAAGCTCCCGCTTTCACTTGTTCGATGCCTTTATAGAGAGCTTCTTCTGCAACTCTAATTAATTTTGCAGATTCCGGTGTCACCTCCACCACTGCGATCGTAATGCAAGAATCGCCGTGAAAACCTTGGTAATATGCCCCCGTATCTACTTTCAGAACATCTCCGGCACGAATTACTTTTTTGCGGCTGGGGATGCCGTGAACAGCTTCGTTATTAATGCTAGAGCAAATCGATCCCGTGAAACCGTGATAGCCTTTAAAACTGGGAGTTGCACCCATTTCGCGGATGCGTCTTTCGGCATAAACATCCAAATCAGCAGTAGTCATTCCCGGTTTCACAATTTGGGAAATTTCTTTGAGTACCGTTGCGACAATTTTCGACGCCTGCCGCATTATTTCGATTTCGCGTTCCGACTTAATTTCAATGCCTCGACGCTGTTTTGTGACTTGGGGTTGTTTAGTTGGCCCAGAAAGCAGACTGCTAAAAATATTCATGTATGGACTGTCAGGTAATTTTGTAATTTGACGGTAGGTTGAAGCAATAAACGGCAAATATCCGGCTTTTGGGGCCAAAACGACTGTCTTGTCCGAGCTGTCGATCGCTTGTCCTTTAAGCTAGCTTAATATTTTTCTCAGTAATCGGCACGGGATTGGGGGATCGACAAAGCGGTTGAAACCGCCGAGTCCCTTGGAAATCACCGAAGAGCACCATTGTCAATAAGCCTTCACGGGCCGGCTCTCCTGCTCAACGCCTACTCCCCACAATAAAATCTAATCTTTGTGGAACAGGCAAGATGCCTGTTCTTGAGCATCGTGCAAGATGTGAGTTGGAGCGGGATTTCTGATGATTCCTGCGAGGTTAGCAACTCCTGCAATTAACTGAGTTATCTCAACAGGTTTAGATAAGTGCATCTGGAAGCCAGCTTCCAGCGCTTGCAGGCGCTCGGACTCGCTCGCGTAGGCCGTCAGGGCGATCGCAGGCATCTTTCCACCCCGCAGCACTTCCATTTCTCTCACCCGCGCGATCAACTCATAGCCGTCTGCTTGCGGCATTCCAATGTCGCTCAGCAGCACATCCGGCCAATAACTCTCCAGTGCAGCTAGAGCCCCAGCCACCGATGTCGCCGATCGCACCATAGCTCCTTCCTGTTCCAGTAAAGTAACTAAAAACTCCCGCGTGTCATCATCATCATCCACCACCAGCAACTGCAAATTAGCAAGAGTTGGGAGCTCCTCTGTCGCCTCATTGACGATAGACCGATCGTCAAGAGCACCTTGCCCGTTCCGCTCAGCAAATGGCAGAGAGACCGTAAATTTCGCACCCTCGCCCGGATTATTCACGGCGGTAACCTTACCGCCGTGAAGTTCCACCAAGTGACGGACGATCGCCAATCCCAGTCCCAAACCCCCGTAAGACCTAGTTGTGCTGCTATCAGCTTGGCGGAAGCGATCGAAAACATAAGGCAGAAAATCCGGCTCAATACCAATTCCGCTATCAATTATCTGAATTTGGGCCTCGTCGCCCGCTAACTCCAACCGCACCTCTACTTTACCCTCTTGGGGAGTAAACTTAATCGCATTTGACAGCAAATTCCAGACTATTTGCTGCAAGCGATCGAAATCGCCGATAACTTCACCTACATTTGGACTGCACGTTAATTCTAGGACAATTGATTTTTCCTCAGCCAGCGGTCGCAGAGAATCTATTGCCATCTCAATTATATATTCCAACTGAAGCCGATGCTTATTTAAATTCAGTTTCCCGCGCAGAATCCGCGAAACATCTAAAATATCTTCGATGAGTTGGGATTGAGATTTAGCATTCCGCTCAATTGTTTCTAGAGCTTTATTAATAGTTTGTTGGTCAAATGTTTTCGCCCGAAGCAGCCTAGACCAGCCGAGAATTGCATTTAAAGGAGTGCGGAGTTCGTGAGAAAGAATGGCGAGAAATTCATCCTTCATCTGGTTAGCTCTCTCAGCTTCCTGCCGCGCCACTTGTTCGCGGATTAGTCTGCCGCGTTCTTCCTCTGCTTGCTTGCGGTCAGTGACATCTCTAACCGTGCCCACGTGACCGATCAGTTTTCCCAAATCCGAAAACATTGGCGACGACTGCACGTGAATCCAACGCACAGTTTCGCTAAAAACTAATCGAAACTCGCTAGAATATTCCTGCCCTTGTTTAATCCATGCTGACAAATTTGCCACTACGCGATCGCGATCGTCTGGATGAACTACACCCTGCCAAGCCGACGCCAAACTTGACTCCAAAATTAACCCCGAAATCGCTTGACAGCGGGGATTCATGTAAGTACAGCGGCCTTCAACGTCAGCTAAGTAAATTCCCAGCGGCGAACAAGCACACAAAGTGCGAAACCGCTCTTCACTTTTACTTAGTTCACTATTAACAGCAGCTAACTCTGTTGCTTGCCGCTTCACCTCGACTGTTTTTTGGAACAATTCCACAAATACCTGCACCTTCGATGTCAATATTTCCGGTTCCAATGGTTTGAAGAGGTAATCCACGGCACCCAGAGAATAACCTTTAAATACGTGGGTGTCATTACTGCTGAATGCTGTGATAAAAATAATCGGAGTCGATCGCGATCGATCTCTAGAGCGAATCAATGTTGCCGTCTCAAACCCATCCATTCCCGGCATCTGCACATCAAGTAAAATCACCGCAAAATCTTCATTAAGCAGACATCTCAGAGCCTCCGCGCCCGAATTGGCTTGTACTAGATTATAAGAGGGGCTGTTGAGGATAGCTTCTAGAGCCACCAAGTTTTCTGGGCGATCGTCAACTAGAAGGACATTTACTCGATCGGAGCGCTGCACATCCATAAATTTTTTAATTTTTAATTGTTAGCAAGTTGATTAAACACGGAGCGATTTGAGCTAGGGGTAAAATCCAGTCTACTTCAACATTTGCGATCGCCGACGCGGGCATTGTCCCGCATAGAGCAGAAGCCGGTTCCTCAACAAATGTCAATCCTCCCTCAGCTTTAATTTTTGCCAGCCCTTGACTGCCATCAGAACTAGCCCCCGTTAAAATTATGCCGATAACTTTCTCCCCAAAAGCATCAGCAGCAGACTCAAACAGCACATCGATTGAGGGCCGCGCGTAGCACACAGGAGCCTCAGTTGATAGTGCAAATGTAGGAGTTCCGCGATTGGGGATTGGGGATTTTGAATTATTGATTGACTCCACTGCCACGCTCCCCCCTTCTGTAAAGTCGTTTTCATGCAGGCTAAACTCCTCCTCACAGGGCGATTCTATTAGCAAATGGTAGTCAGCAGGAGCCAAATAAACCCATCCCGGTGCGATCGGCTCTTTGTCTTGTGCCTCTGCGATCGGGAGAGAGCTTTGGTGTTGTAAAAACTCACTAAGCCTATTCTGAGAACTCTTATGGCGGTGTTGGACAATAACTACAGGCAAAGGAAAGCTTTGTGGCAAATCTGCCAGCAGGACTGTCAGAGCCTGTAGCCCTCCCAAAGACGTGCCAACAACCACTATTTCAAATTTTTTTTTATTTAACTCTTCGGTAGATTTTATCACTACTTTCAAGTGGTTCATAGTATTTTTCATAAGGCGTAAAAGTCAGAGACTCCTGATGTCCCAGGCCTAAAACTCCAAACATTCCCAGGCTCTCATAAAAAAGCTTGTGTACCCGCTGTTGGAGGTGTGAATTGAAATAAATCAGCACATTGCGGCATAAAATAACATTAAATTCATTAAAAGAATTATCCGTTGCTAGATTGTGGTGAGCAAAGACAATATTATCTTTAAGTGAAGAGCGAAAAATCGCATTTTCATAGGCAGCAGTGTAATACTCAGAAAACGCTTTTTTGCCCCCAGATTGGTGGTAGAGTTGCGTATATTCTTGCATTTGTTTCAGCGGGAATATCCCTGTCTTGGCGGTTTTCAAAACTAATTCATTCATGTCCGTAGCGTAAATTCGACAGCGGTCATACAGTCCTTCTTCTTGCAGCAAGATTGCCATAGAATAGACTTCTTCTCCCGTCGAACATCCAGCGTGCCAAATGCGAATAAAAGGATAAGTACGCAGCACCGGCACCACTTTATTTCTGAAACTAATGTAAAAGCTGGGATCGCGAAACATCGCCGTTACATTGACAGAAATGTCCAGCAGTAAACGGTCTAGGTAAGCAGGATTGTGAAGTACCTTTTCCTGAAGTGCAGAGACAGTGGTGAGCCGTTCCGAGCGAATAGTGTTTTTAATACGGCGCTTGAGAGAGGCAAGAGCATAATTGCGAAAATCAAATCCGTAATAGCGGAACATTCCCTCTAGTAGGAGTTGAATTTCGATTGTTTCCAGTTCATGGCTTTCGGGCATTTTTAATTACTAATTATTAATTGCGAATGGGGCATGGGGCATTGGGCATTGGGCATTGGGCATTGGGCATTGGGCATTGGGCATGGGGCATTGGGCATGGGGCATTGGGCATTGGTAGCATCTAACAAATAACTACTGACTTCTTCCTTCTTCCTTCTTCCTTCTTCCTTCTTCCTTCTTCCTTCTTCCTTCTTCCTTCTTCCTTCTTCCTTCTTC
>NZ_JAUBWA010000028.1:0-12366 GCF_036702825.1 Microcoleus sp. A003_D6
TGACTAATGACTAATGACTAATGACTAATGACTAATGACTAATGACTAATGACTAATGACTAATGACTAATGACTAAAAAGTTAAGTTTAAAACAACGATCGCTCGAAATTCTGATTCGCCTCAAACGCCTCTATCCAGAAGCTCCTTGTACTCTCAACTACGAAACTCCCGTGCAGTTGCTGGTGGCGACGATTCTCTCGGCTCAGTGTACGGACGATCGAGTAAATCTGGTAACGCCGGCTTTGTTTGAGCGTTTTCCCGATGCGGTGGCTTTGGGAAATGCTGATTTAGAAGAATTGGAACGTCTGGTGCGATCGACTGGTTTCTACCGCAATAAGTCTAAAAATATTAAAGGTGCTTGTCAGGCGATCGTCAATAAATTTAACAATCAAGTGCCGCAGCGAATGGAACTGCTGCTAGAATTGCCCGGAGTTGCCCGCAAAACAGCTAATGTCGTTCTCGCCCACGCTTTTGGTATTAATATGGGCGTGACCGTAGACACTCACGTCAAACGTTTGACTCAGCGGTTGGGATTGACCGAACATACCGATCCAATTCGGATCGAGCGGGATTTGATGATATTGTTACCGCAGCCGGATTGGGAAAATTGGTCGATTCGGTTGGTTTATCACGGCAGGGCAGTTTGTAATGCGAGAAATCCGGCTTGCAATATTTGCGAACTTGCCGATTTGTGTCCTTCTGCTAATAGTTAGGTTTTGCACCAATTTTAAGTACAGGCAAGATGCCTGTACCACAAAAATGTAGAGTTATTGCAGATTTGTGCTCTTCTGCTAATAGTTATGTGTTGCACCAATTTTAAGTACAGGCAAGATGCCTGTACCACAAAAATGCTGAGTTATTGTGGAACAGGCATCTTGCCTGTTGCTAAAAATGTAGAGTTATTGTGGAACAGGCATCTTGCCTGTTGCTAAAAATGTAGAGTGATTGTGGAACAGGCATCTTGCCTGCTGCTAAAAATGTTGAGTGATTGTGGAACAGGCATCTTGCCTGCTGCTAAAAATGTTGAGTTATTGTGGAACAGGCATCTTGCCTGTTGCTAAAAATGTTGTTAACAAAAAAAGTAATTCAAATAAAAGCGATCCAAAATGACAAAAATATGGTAAAATAGCAGATTGTGATTTATCTAAGGATATCAACAGATTATGGCAAAAAAGAGCATGATCGAGCGCGAAAGAAAGCGCCAAGCACTCGTAGACAAGTACGCTGACAAGCGCGCCGACCTGAAAGACCAGTTCGACCAAGCTGCGAATCAGATGGACAAAATGGCGATTCACCGCCAACTGCAACAGCTACCCCGCAGCAGTTCGCGGACTCGCTTGCGTAACCGCTGCTGGGCAACTGGACGGCCCAGAGGTTACTATCGCGACTTCGGACTGTCTCGCAACGTGATGCGAGAAATGGCTCACGAAGGTCTTTTGCCTGGTGTTGTGAAGTCTAGCTGGTAGTAGAAAGAAAGAAGTTCGGCAACGGATTTTGTAACGGATTTAACGGATAGAAAAAAGAAGCTTTTAGTTATCTAAGAGAGAGGGAAGAAGGAAGAAGAAAGAAAGAAGGAATGAAGAACAAACTTATGAATTATCGGTAAGATGATATTTGGGGTTAATTTTTGTTTCAGACTTCATATCAAACTTTCTTTTTCCTACTTCCTGACATCCGTTACATCCGCTACAAAATCCGTTGCCGAACCTTCTTGCTTCACTGGCCGCAGCATTTATCGATGCCGAGACTTTCGAGTAACAAGTCGCTGACGGCGTTGGCGATCGCAAATTCGCCGTAGAAGCTTTTAGAAAAATCATAAGCCTGCATTTCGGTGACGATCGCAATTACGAGGCTGCCCACGTCATTTTCCCCTTCCATGCGCTGGCGGACATAGATTTGGGCAGCTCTTTTAGCTATTTGCTGGTTGGCTGCTTCTGGGATAAACTCGGAGTCTAGCCATGCCAGCAGCGTTTGTTGGAGCCATTGGCCTTCTTGTTCGGGGTTTTTGGCGGGCGGTAAGGTAATAGGTTCGATGATTTCAGACATGATTATTCCTAATTGCTAATGTTGACTTTGAAAAGTTAACTGAGAAATGACAACTGATAAATATATGCAATATGATATACCGACAATTATACAAGGATATGCACAAGGCTATTTCTTGATGGCCAATGACGGCGAGGAAAGTTTGGGGTGGTATTCGAGCCGTCAGCGGGCGCTAATTCCCCTGGATGAAAGATTTACCTATCCGAAATCCCTGCGCCGCCAAATCAATCAAAATCGATTTTCGGTGGCTGTGAACCGCGATTTTGGGGCGGTGGTTGAGGGTTGTGCCGATCGCGAAACGACTTGGATTTCTAAGGAGCTCAAGCAGATTTACTGGGGTTTGTATGAGGCCGGTTGGGCTTACAGCTTCGAGACTTGGTGCGGGGACGAATTGGCGGGCGGTATTCTCGGATTGTCGATCGGCGGTGCGTTTATTGGGGAGTCGATGTTTTACCGAATTCCCGAGGGTTCTAAGGTGGCGATGGTGAAGTTGGTGGAGAGATTGCGCGATCGATCTTACCTGCTTTTCGACGCTCAAATGAACAATCCGCACTTGGAAAGATTCGGCGCTTATACTGTTAAGGAAAAACTGTATAACACTCTTTTGCAAGCAGCTTTGAAGCGCCGCTGCACGCTATTTTGACAGCTTTGAGCTAATCAGGACTCAATTACGCGACTGCAAACGACTTTTATTATGGATAATTAACCTGACATGATATTATCTCTTTGTCCTTGGGAGTTTTTGCGGAAATTTGAGAAAGAAAAAACGATTGAATTAGATAGTTTGATTCAAATTTTTCGGGAACACTGGCGAGATGAGTCTTGGCATGAAGTGTTGCGTTTAATGGCGGGAAGGCTGGATGCTAAATTTACAGGTAACATCCTGGAATACTTGATTGGTGAAAATGGAGAAGCCGAAAAGTTTAGCAATCTGTTTTTGGCAGCGCAGTGTGTTTCAGAAGTCAAGAATAGAAATGATATCGCTGCTATTGCTAGTAAGTTGCGCGATCTAGTCAAAGAATTAACTAAATACGAAAATAGCAGTGCTTCTACACCTCAAGAATATGACAACCCAGTTTATGAAATTCGCATACAAGCAGTAGCAGCAGTTGCAGCAACTTGGAAGGATGACCGCGAAACCTCACCTTGGCTCAAACAACTCGTTCAATTTGACAATAATTGGGCTGTGCGACAAGCAGCAATTCAAGAATTAGTGCGCGGCTGGAAAGATGACCCCGAAACCTCACTTTGGCTCAAACAAATCGCTCAATTGGACAATAATTGGGCTGTGCGACGAGCAGCAGTTCAAGAATTAGCGCGCGGCTGGAAAAATGACCCCGAAACCTCATCTTTGCTCAAACAACTCGCTCAATATGACAATAAGAGCGATGTGCGATGTACAGCAGTTCAAGAATTAGCAGGCGGCTGGAAAGATGACCCAAAAACCTTACCTATCCTCAAACAACGCGCTCTATTTGACGATGACAAGTATGTGCGAGTTGCAGCAGTTCAAGAATTAGTTCGCTGGTGTAAAGAGGACTCCGAAATATTTGAATTATTGTGCGATATTGCTATTAATGACCCCGCTTATCACGACTATGATTGGCAAATTAGCCCCCGGCAAACAGCTCTTGCATATATTATTGAGCTATATCCCGATCGCCCTCAAACTTTAGAAATTGTGCGCGATCGCGCTCAGAACGATCGCGACCAAAAACTCCGCGAATTTGCCCAGCAAAAATTGGCAGAATTAGAGCGCCAATGAGCGATCGCCTTTATTAGCGATCGCCTTTATTAGCGATCGCCTTTTCTGCATTAATATCAACCTCATCAACCTGTAAACTTTCATTCCGCCGCCAAAACTCATCCAGCAACTGAAAAAAATACTCAAATCCCTCCCTTTCGTCTACTGAATAAAGCATGATAATTTTCGCCCAAGAATTCACCGACTGTACATTAAAGCGTTTCTGCAACCAAGGCTGAAACTCCCCATAAAACTCATTTTCCTGTTCACTTGGCTCAATCCCAAATTCTCGCCTAGCTGTTTTATAGCCAGCCAAAAATACAAACAAATCGCTAACTGAACATTTCCCAATGTACATCCCCGGTCTAGCTTTGATCTTTTCTAGAATATCAAATAATCCACTCATTTTAACCTCTGATTTTAACCAACAGTTCTATTTTACAAATTTTCTATTTCTTCTACAACAAATTGGTCGCTCGGAGAGTGAAAATCCTTAACCCACTCTTCTTTTAACATTCCATCTGTTGAGAGATTGTCAAACACTAGACCTCGAACTTCAACCCCGTAATGTTTGCCGTTAACTGTAATCGATTCTGTAACTCCCTGACTTTATAGACGTTCGCTGATGATATAATCCTCATCCTGATACTTTGTTCTCAGTCTCAGAATCTTTCCCTGAATCCCTTGTTGTTCTAGCCATTCCATAACAGCAGCAGCACAGCGATCGCATTCAAGAATTTTAAATTGACTGACTATATTTCCAAGTTCTCGATAAATCTCTAAACTTGACAAATAGCTCATCTCCTTACCAAGAGCTTAGACAAATAGACATCTCCAACAATTCCCGCGGGGTAGCCATCTTGTCTGCCCTTGACTGGCTGTTCACTAGATGTCTAATAATATAATACTCTAGCATAAATAGCGATCGATCGCTCTTGATGTGATATAAATAAAAAAAGGAAAAACAAAATTATGACTGTAGCCACTAAAATACCCCAAGCCTACGCCGAAATAGTTGAGTTCTTGGCCATCGGCACAACTCCCGAAAGCATTATCAACTTTCAACTATCTGAAGAAGCCAAAGAACATATCGCTGACCTAATTTATCAACATAACAATTGATTGAGTGATATATGTTAACTTTTGAAAAAAAATAAAATCGCTATCATAAATAGTATAATTAAGCTGAGATACTTCTCGGAGACAACCACAATGCAAGTCACAACCGAAGAAATTATTTATCCATCCAGCGACGGTCAACCAATGGCAGAAAGTACAATTCAATACAAATTAATTGTCACAATCAAAGAAGGTTGCGAATTGCTGTTTGAAAATGACCCCAACGTGTTTGTAGCAGCCGATTTACTTTGGTATCCGGTTGAAGGTAGACCAGATATTTCTCAAGCACCGGATACGATGGTGATATTTGGCAGGCCAAAAGGCGATCGACCATCCTACATACAATCTCGCGAAGAAAATATTCCTCCGCAAGTCGTCTTTGAAATTCGCTCCCACAACGATAGTAACACAAAAATGAACAAGAAACTTTCATTTTACTATCGTTATGGAGTCGAGGAGTATTACGTTTACGATCCTGAAATAAATCAGTTAGAAGGTTGGCAAAGAATTGAAGGAATCTTAGAACCCATTGAACCGATGGAGGGATGGATAAGTCCCAGACTGGGAGTGCGGTTTGAGTTGCCAGAAGAAGGGTTAGAAATCTATCGCCCTGATGGAGAAAAGTTTCTTTCCTATTCCGAAATAAATGCAGAGCGGCTATTAGAGCGACGGCGCGCCGAACAAGAATTTCAGCGTGCCGAACAAGAATTTCAGCGTGCCGAAGAAGCCTCGCACCGCGCTGAAGAAGCCTCGCACCGCGCCGAAGAAGCCTCGCACCGCGCCGAACAAGAAGCTCTCAAGGCTCAACAAGCAGCTCAAAGGTCTCAACTTTTAGCTGCCAAACTGCGGGAATTGAACATCGATCCTGATAGCATTTAATCCCGAATAAATGCTAAAAAACCCGATTTATTTTATAAATCGGGTTTCTGGGAATTGCGGTTATTTATTCTTTGAGGATTTACGCATTAAGACCAAAGAAACCGGGTTTTTTACGGTTTTGCCGACTGTAACGAAATATTCTCGTAAAAACCCGCTTTCTGACCACCCGTGCGTAAGTCTTATTCTTTTCAGGGCGAATGGGAGGTTTTGCCGATCGCCCCCCAACTAAAATTACATATACTACAATATATAATACAGATATTGGAGCCAAAATCCTTGGAGCTCAGAAAAATCCGAATCGAGGCCCCTTGAATGTGCAAAAATATTCAAGCAAACATTAGTAAATTATACAAGGAGAAATTGTTGTGGATTCCAGATATAACCCCCAATCCATAGAAGAAAAATGGCAGCAGACATGGGCTGAGCAAAACTTAGACCAGATGCCAGAAGATACCCAAAAGCCTAAATTTTATGCCTTATCCATGTTCCCCTACCCATCGGGAAACCTGCACATGGGACACGTCCGCAACTACACAATCATCGATGTAATTGCCAGACTCAAGCGGATGCAAGGCTATCGCGTACTCAATCCGATGGGATGGGACGCTTTTGGTTTGCCCGCAGAAAATGCCGCCATCGAGCGAGGAATTCCCCCTGCACAATGGACTTATCAAAACATTGCCCAAATGAAAGGCTTATTTCGCCGCCTGGGTATTTCTTTCGACTGGACAAAAGAAGTTACAACTTGTTCTCCCGATTATTATCGGTGGACTCAATGGATTTTCTTGCAATTTTTAGAAGCAGGATTAGCATATCAAAAAGAAGCGGCAGTTAATTGGGACCCCATCGACCAAACAGTCTTAGCAAACGAACAAGTCGATAACGAAGGTCGTTCCTGGCGTTCCGGTGCCAAAGTCGAGCGCAAATTATTGCGGCAGTGGTTCCTCAAAATTACCGATTACGCCGAACAGTTATTAAACGACTTAGACAAATTACCAGATTGGCCCGAAAGAGTCAAATTAATGCAAGCCAACTGGATCGGCAAATCAGTCGGTGCTTACTTGGAATTTCCCATTGTCGAGATGGATGAAAAAATCGCCGTTTTCACCACACGCCCCGATACAATTTACGGCGTCAGTTACCTTGTTTTAGCGCCGGAACATCCATTAACTAATCGCGTTACTACACCAGACAGAAAAGCAGCCGTCGAAACCTTTGTTAAAGAAGTCTCTGCCCAAAGCGAGATCGATCGCACAGCCGAAGACAAACCAAAGCGCGGCATCCCCACAGGCGGCAAAGCAATCAATCCTTTCAACGGCGAAGAAATCCCCATTTGGATTGCCGATTATGTGCTGTACGAATACGGCACCGGCGCAGTCATGGGAGTACCAGCCCACGACACGCGAGATTTCAAATTTGCCAATCAATATCAACTGCCAATTAAAGTAGTAATTGTGGATGATGATGAAGTTCCGCTGACCGAAGCTTACACCGAACCCGGAATTATGATTAATTCCGAAAGCTTCAACGGCATGGATTCAATTAAAGGCAAAGCAGCGATTATTCACCATGCCGAAAATGCAGGTTATGGCAAAGCTAGAGTCCAATACCGCTTGAGAGATTGGTTGATTTCTAGACAGCGTTATTGGGGCGCTCCGATTCCCGTAATCCACTGCCCTACCTGCGGAACAGTCCCCGTACCCCAATCGGATTTACCCGTATTGTTGCCGGAAAATGTGGAATTTACGGGCAAAGGTTCGCCGTTGGCAAAGATGGCAGAATGGGTAAACGTTCCTTGTCCGAGTTGCGGCACTCCGGCGAAGCGGGAAACAGATACGATGGATACTTTTATCGATTCTTCGTGGTATTTCTTGCGCTATCCCGATGCTCAAAATCAAGAGCAAGTCTTCGATACGGCCAAGACAAATGATTGGATGCCTGTTGACCAATATGTCGGCGGGATAGAGCACGCAATCCTGCATTTGTTGTATTCGCGGTTCTTTACGAAGGTTTTGCGCGATCGGGGTTTGATCGATTGTGACGAACCATTTAAACGCCTGTTAACTCAAGGCATGGTGCAAGCAATGGCCTACAAAAATCCTGTTACTCGCAAATACTTTCCCCCAGCAGATATAGACCCCGAAAATCCCAAAGATCCTCAAACTGGCGCAGCTTTAGAAGTCTTCTACGAAAAGATGTCCAAATCAAAATACAATGGCGTTGACCCCTTGGAAGTTATGGGAAAATATGGGGTAGATACGGCGCGGATGTTTATTTTATTCAAAGCGCCGCCAGAGAAAGATTTGGAGTGGGACGACGCTGATGTAGAAGGGCAATTTCGCTTTTTAAATCGCGTTTGGCGTCTGGTGACAGAGTTTGCTTCACCCCCCCCAGCCCCCCCTTGCCAAGGGGGGGAGAAAGAGGTGTTAAGTAAAGCTGAGAAGGATTTGCGGCGGGCAATTCACACTGCAATTAAGGAAGTTAGCGAAGATTTGGAGGGTGATTATCAGTTCAATACTGCTGTTTCTGAAATGATGAAACTCAGCAATGCTTTGAATGATGCTAAGTGTAAAAATTCGCCAATTTATGCAGAAGGAATCAACACTTTGATTCGCTTGTTAGCGCCTTTTGCGCCGCATATTGCTGATGAGTTGTGGCACAATACTGGTAACAGTGAATCGGTGCATACGCAAACTTGGCCTACTGTCGATCCATCTGCATTAGTTACCGATGAAATTACCCTGGTAATTCAAGTTATGGGCAAAACTCGCGGCACTATTCAAGTGCCTTCTGGTGCTGATAAAGCTGCTTTGGAGAAGTTTGCTCGCGAGTCGGAATTAGCCAAGCGTCACCTGGAAGGTAAGGAGATTAAAAAGGTAATTGTGGTGCCTGGAAAGTTGGTTAATTTCGTGGTAGCGGGATAAAGATGAGAAACCCGGTTTTTTGGATAAACCGGGTTTTTAATACTTGCAGTTAAGAATTAGCCATGCCAAAAATGAGCAAGCTAAACAAGACAAAAAAAAGTTTTTTGAGAGGGCTATTGTGTTTAGGCAAACTTTGGGCGATCGCCTACATTGCTTCCTGTATACTCTTGTTTATTCTGCAAACTCGTTTGATCTTTCAGCCAACATCAACAATCGCCAAAACACCCGATGCTTTCAATATCCCTTACCAAGAAGTTTGGTTGCCAGTTAAGGGTCGATCGCCCAAAATAGAAAAAATTCACGGTTGGTGGCTGCCCGCCGCAAATCGACAATCACTAGGAACTTTATTGTACCTGCACGGCAGGGGTTTTAACATCGGTGCGAATATCAATCAATCTTACCGCTTTCAGCAATTGGGTTTTTCGGTTTTGCTGATTGATTACCGGGGTTACGGCCGCAGTCAAGGCAGTTTTCCCAGCGAAGCTCGGGTATATGAAGATGCGGAAACAGCTTATAATTATTTAGTGAAACAGCGGCAATTGTCGCCCAGCGAAATCTTTTTGTACGGTCATTCAATTGGAGGTGCTGTTGCTGTGGAATTAGCGATCGCACATCCAGAAGCTGCGGGATTAATTGTTCAAAGTTCGTTCACTTCAATGCTGGATATGGTAGAACGCTACAGTATGATGCGCCTGTTTCCGCTGCGGCTGCTGCTGACGCAAAAGTTTGATTCTTTGGCTAAGGTTAAATTGCTGCGAATTCCGGTTTTGTTCGCCCACGGGACTGCTGACTCTTTGATTCCCGCTGCGATGAGTAAACAGTTGTATGCTGCTTCTGGTGAACCTAAGAAAATTTTACTTGTTGCTAATGCTAAACACAATAATGGAGATGCTTTTTTTAACAGTAGCGAATACCGCCAAACTATTGTTGATTTTGCAGAGAAAGTAATTCCCAGGAAACAGGAAATAATATCAAACGGCGATTGAAATCGCTTCTACAGGAACAAATTCCCAGCAGAGAGGGACTGAAAGAGATGATTTTAATTGTTAGTTTCAAAAAGCAATTGCACGATCGCTCCGCATTCCAATTTTAATACTGATTGAGCGCTGCCGCCGTTAACGGCAATTTCTAGCCAACCGTCAGAACCAGTTATGGCAATTAAATCGCCCGGTTCGCTGTCGCTGTAGGTTTTACCCCTGGGGATGCGAATTGTATCATAACTATTGCTAATTGTTACTGACCAATTGTTACCTATAATGCAATTATTGGGGATATTAGTAATTAGATTGCCGAAGCGATCGACATATTGAACACAGCCTTCTACACCTGTGGCTGTAACGGCACAATTTGGTATCTGCAACTGCACTAAACTTGCGGGATCGATGCACTCCCCCAACTCTTCCAAAGCCACCCCGTTGGCCAAGTGAGCGCCCGCTGCTGCAAAAATATCGCGACCGTGGAAAGTGCTGCTGGGTTGAGGTGTGCGCCAGTATTTGGGGTTGGTGAGTTCGACAGATGCGATCCTCTTCGAGGGCTTCGCTAACGCACTTTCCCGACTCAACACCCCGCTAAACAACCCGTTATCCGGCCCGACAAGGAAGCCATTAGCACATTGAATCGCAACCCCGCGTCTCTTGCTTCCCACACCCGGATCGACGACGGCAATATGTACGGTTTCCGGCGGAAAATAAGCAAAAGCAGTCATCAAACAAAACCTCGCGGCCGCAATATTTTGAGAGGGTATTTGGTGGGTAATGTCAATGACTTTTAACTGCGGGTTAATTTGGGCGATCGCACCTTTCATCACTCCCACATAAACATCGCTTAATCCAAAATCCGTAAGCAGAGTTATAATTCTATTTTTAGACATATATCCACAGCTAAAAATATGGTATCACAGTGGGAAAACTTTCTGCAAAACTTGGGAGAATGGCACGGTTCCTTCACTCAGCTATCGCCGCGAGGAGAGGTACTTCAAGATACTCCTAGCATTATTTCTCTTGAAGGTCTAAATGACAACAAAACTGTGCGATTGAAACTCCGTCGGTTTTACCCAAATCCTAGCGGTGTCGGCGAACCGGAAGTGAGCGAACTTGTTCGGGAATATCAGGGTTTGGGACGAGATATCCTATTTTTTGACAATGGAGCTTTTTGTCAGGGAAGTATTCAACTAGCGCCTTATTCGGAGTCTGGTGCCGAGTTTGGTTTTATCTACAATTATCGCCGATTGCGCTTCGTTCAGCTCTACAATACCGACGGCAATTTATCAAACCTTACCTTAATTCGGGAAAAACAGCTTGATAAAAATGTCCCCGAACGTCCGCCTTTAACTGTTGACGATTTGCTGGGAGAATGGCAGGGCGAGGCTGTGACAATGTATCCAGATTCGCGTTCTCCTGACTTTTATTCTACTAAACTGCAATTGCATTTGGAAAGTGGCGATCGCCTAATTCAAAAAATTACTTTTGGCAGTAATGCTACTGTTATCAGTTCTAGCGCCAGCATTGACGGTTCTGTATTAAATTTTAACGAAAGTGCTTCGCCCGTGCAAGTTTTGCTGCTACCTGACGGCGGTTCTTGCACTTTACCTGTCAAGATTGAATCCAGAAAATCTATATTTTTCGAGGCCGGTTGGTTGGTAGAACCTGACTTGCGGTTTCGGATGATTCGCAGTTACAACGATCGGGGTGAATGGGTAAGTTTGACTTTAGTTAAAGAACGAAAAATTAGTCATTAATCCCGTAGGGGCGGGTTCACCAACAATCTTTAATTCCCATTCTAAATATTGATAAACCCGCCCCCACTCTACCAACAAATTCTGATTACATAAAAGGTTTGTAGGTATCTGGGATGGGTGGGGGCGGGTTTTTAAATTCTGCGATTTGATGAGATAAATTTCGGAGAACCCGCCCCTACCAATCTGCGTGTTTTCGCAATTTTTATTCGCCGGACTTTGTTTCCTGAGTTTGCGAGTGAATCACCGCACTCCAGTCATCATTGTTAACAGCAGCTTCCAAATCATTAGCGCGTTCGCCGTCAATTTTGGCGGCAGTTTCTAGCTCTTTGGTAAGAGTAGAATCTGCCATTGCTTTGCGTAATTTCAGCTTCTTTTCTTCATAAGCTTTTTGTTCCTCAGCAGACATAGCAGCGCGGGCTGCTTGACCTACGGTAGCCGCCCACATTTCGCTATCAGCACCGTTTCCAGGCGGAATGCTACCGAGTTCGGCTATCCAAGCATCCCGCAAACTTTCCATTTCTTCCCGCTTCGGGAATTTGAAAGTTTGCACGCGCAGGAAAGCACAATTTTCTGCGCCGTTTTGGGCGATGTGACCGTTGATTGAAAGCAGAATATTTCGCGAATAACCGATAAACTGAGTGTTACCGGAAGTGTCCATTACAGCATAAACACCGGCGACTTTCGCATTAGTTGCCAAATCGCGCCACGTATCGATCGACATTACTTGCGTGCCGTCATTTTCTAATGCAGAAATAGCGGCTGCTGCGCTGTGTTCTGAGTCGGAACTGTATAAAAAATTGTGCAGTCCTTCATGGGCCACCGGTACGTTTTGATGTTCAATTGCTACGTCTCTATCGGCATTCACTTGATTAGCTTCCATTAAATTCAATTCCTCAAAAGATGTCGTTTTTAGGGG
>NZ_JAUBWA010000028.1:12466-59900 GCF_036702825.1 Microcoleus sp. A003_D6
CGGGCAGGATGCCCACCCCACAATCAAATCATTTGTTTGTGGAACAGGCATCTTGCCTGTTCTATTATTTTGTTAGGGCGGGCAGGATGCCCACCCCACAATCAAATCATTTGTTTGTGGAACAGGCATCTTGCCTGTTCTATTATTTTGTTAGGCTTACCTACTTAACTTACGGCAATTTGTTGCAATTCTTCATCACTCAATTTAACTTCGATCGCCTGCAAAGAGTCTTCAATACTCGATATTTTCGTCGCACCGGGAATCGGAACGACGCAAGGCGATTGTGCCATCAACCAAGCTAATACTATACAGTAAACTGAAACGTTTTTTTCTGCTGCTAATTTGGCGATCGCGGGCATATCTTGCAAGCTTGTGGCGCGGCGGCTTCCCCCGAGAGGACTCCAGGGGAAAAATGTCAGTTTTTCTGTTTCGCAATATTCCAAAACGCCGTCGGATTCCGGCTGTCTGTGCCACGGATTGTATTGATTCTGAACTGAGACAATTTCTACTGTATCGCGGGCGCGTTTGATTTGCTCTACAGAAAAGTTGGAAACTCCAATAAATCGAATCATTCCTGCTTCTACTGCTTCTTTTGCGGGTGCTAAGGCTGCTTCGATCGTATAAGCCGGATCTGGCGAGTGATATTGCCAAAGGTCGATCGGTTCCTGGCCGCCCAACGCTTCAAAACTTTCGCGAATTGTCTTGCGTAAATGGTGGGGGTTGCCGTTGCGCGTCCACGCACCTTGAGGCCGCATTAAGCCGCCTTTAGTGGCGACGGTGACAGCTCTAATATCTCCAGTATACTGTTGTAAAGCTTTGGCAATCAGTTCTTCGTTATGGTGTTTGTCGGATTGATCTTGGCAGTAGGAATCTGCGGTGTCAATTAGGGTGACACCCAAATCGAGGGCGCGGTGAATTACCTCAATTGATTGCGATTCTGGCGGTCTGCCGCTTAAGGACATCGGCATACATCCAAGACCGATCGCGCTGATAGTAAAATTAGTGTTTCCCAGTTTTTTTCTTTTCATTCGTTTGCCCTCGTTTGCGTGGTTTATTGAGAGTTTATATTTCCAGGATATGTTGAAATTTTACATTTTTCTTTAAGTATATAAGTAGATTGCAAAAAAAATGTAGAAAGTTGTAGGGGCGGATAAGGCGCGGATCTTTACTAGCCGGCAGTTTATTGATGCACTCACGCGCCCTCCCCGGGTAGCCGATTTATTTTCACTTAACTAGCTGGAAGCGCTGGTGTAAAAGCGGAGTGCGAATTGCCAGAAGTAGCGGGAGATAAATAAAAGCCCGATCGCCAATATTCCAGCCCCTGCGATCCAAACAATTTCACCTCTACCCAGCATCGCTTCTGCGGGCACAGTTGTCAAGAAGGCAACGGGAACGACGAAGGTGAAGAAAAATCGATAAGCTGCGGGATAAGCTGCCATTGGAAATCTACCCGCTTCTAACAATCCTCTGAGCACTTCGGTAACATTATAAATCTTGACAAACCAAATGCTGGTTGCACCTAACATAAACCATATACTATAAAGAGTAATAGTTGCGAATAACAGCGGTATTGCTGTTAAAAAATAGTTGCCGATTTCTACTCCCAACTTATTAGCAGCATACAGCAGCAATGTCGCGCCGAAGATTAAATCTGGGATTCCCCAAGGGGAGACTGTGTTTGCAGACAGCCAGAATTGGGAACTGATGGGTTTGAGGAGTACGAAATCGAGAGTACCTTGCTGCACTCGATCGACAATACGGCTGAGGTTGGGCGCGAGAAACGTTGACGAAAACCCCTGCAAAATAGTGAAAATACCGAGTACCACTAAGGCTTCTTCCCATTTCCACCCAGAAAACGTGTAACCGGTGCGGTAGAACAGAAACAGCCCGAACCAACTGCCAGCAAGGTTTCCGATGCTGCTGAGGGCTGCCAATAGAAAGTTGATTCGGTATTCTAGTTCGGCAGAAATCGCCGCACCCCAGAACAATTTCAGTACGTGCAAATATCGTCCCATATTTATAGCCATTTTTCACCGTTGAAATACTTAGATTTCATCCTATTGTAAAGCTTGTGTGAATTTAACTGCTTTATTGGCTTCCCATCTGACTATAATTTTAACTTATTTATAGAGCTTACTTAAGTAGTTATACGGAATCTTTATTAAATATTGTAAGCTGTTACGCATTTAAACCACCGGGCGGGGCCTGTAGGGTGCGTCAGCTAGAACACTTACGCTTACAAGGAAAACGAGAAAGGAGCCGTGGCACCCTACAATACTATTTTAAATGTGTAACAGCTTATAGCCTTTCTCAGAAAGATGAGGTACAATAACAGCAGTGTGTAAACCAGTTAAAAATATTTGACGATGTAACTTGTCCGAACGCAAACCAAGAGTGCTTTTCCTAACTCTTGATAATTAGTAGTCTGGATAGAACGGAGAATGATTTTAAGTTTTGACCGCAGATTTTCAATTGGTGAAAAATCTGGTGAATAAGGTGATAAGTATATTAATTTTGCCCTTTTTTTCGATCGCTTTTTTCACTTCTTCTCCCAGGTGAATGGGACAATTATCCATCACTACACAAGCACCTTTCCATAGTTTTGGCACAAATTTTCTGACAATAAAAGCTTCAAATGTAATTGCATCAGTTCCGCCTATTAGATTAACCGATGTCAAAATTTCATTGACTGACATTGCTCCAATTATTGAGACATTTTTGCCACGCGCAAGTTGGTTTTGGTTCCCTGGCTATTTCACCTTTTTGCATACCTAGCATATAACCTAACCATTGCCAAATTAACTCCCGATTCGTCAATGAATATTAAGTCTTTCAAACTAATCTTTTTAATGGTTTTCCAGAACTCACATCGCAGGATTTGAACTCGCTCCGTCCCTTTACCTGAAGGGAAGAGAGTTTTTTTTGACAGTAATGTTTAAGAGTTTTATCATTCTTCCTATTGTTGCTCTACTAACAGAAAATCCAATTTTTCCATAAAGTAAATAACGGAGTTCTTCAAGAGTTGCATCATCCTAAGCTTCAATCAATTCGGCCAAGATGAGTAGTTGTTCCGCATTCAGTTTGCCTTTGACTCCACATCGGTCAGTTCTCTGAGTAATGTTTTTTGTTTCACGATATTGTTTAAGCAATTTTTGTACAAAACTTAGAGCCACAGAAAAACGCTTAGCTATTGCTTTTTGTGAGATTGGTTCAGTATGATAAGTATCTAGGATTTTTTGCCGAAAATCAATCGAGTAAGCTTTCATTTTTAACAATGTATGATGTTTGGTACAAGTAAACGTGTTGTGAGTCAAGCATATGGTCAATTAGACATTTAGTCTAGAACCACTATTTCTAGGGGGTGAGGGGTGAAGCTTTTTATTGATTCGCAAACAGTCTCTTGAAATCGCCTAATTATCTAAGGTAATCTCCCGATTAATAAATCGGGAGATGATCGAATCTACTCAACAATCCAAGGAGTTAAACAAGGTGTCCAAGAACTCAATTCTTCTTCCTTAAACCAGAGGCTAATTTCCTGGGTTGCAGTTTCCACAGCATCAGAACCGTGAATAATATTGCGACCGACATTCACAGCCAAATCGCCGCGAATTGTCCCCGGTTCTGAATTCAGAGGATTTGTTGCGCCAATGATTTTTCTCGCTGACGCCACAACGCCGTCGCCTTCCCACACCATCGCCACCATCGGGCCCGAAGTGATGAAGTTTACCAATCCAGCAAAAAAGGGTCTTTCTTTGTGGACACCGTAATGCTGTTCGGCCAATTCGCGACTCGCCGTTATCAGCTTCATGCCAACTAGCGTAAAGCCTTTGGCTTCAAAACGACCGATAATTTCGCCAACGAGTCCGCGCTGTACGCCATCGGGCTTAATCGCTAAAAAAGTGCGTTCCAAGATTAACTCCTACAATTTTCTTAACTGATACCAATTTTTTATGAGGCTGCATAGAATCAGATCCCCCCTAACCCCCCTTAATAAGGGGGGGACAAGATTCCGCTCAAAGTCCCCCTTCTTAAGGGGGATTTAGGGGGATCGAAATATGTGCAACTTCACATTAAATTGGTATGATACAAAAAATAGATTAACTCAGAACGCACCCAAAGGCAATTCGCCCTGGGAAATTGTCATCTATACTCATTGCAACACCAGTCACTCTAGGTAATAGTACCATCGCTGTCAACCCCGATTTAGTCGTGGAACACAATATGATGTAAATCACACTCGATCGTGACTATAAACACAATTAAACATGATGTCAAATACAAAGATATTTCCTAAAAAACCTCGATAATCAAGCAAGGTGTGAAACCCCAGTTTAAATAACTTAGTGAGGGTGCGAGGCTATGAAAGAAGTTCTAGAATTCATTCAAACACAAAAGCAAGAATTTGCACACTTACGCTTATTTGCCTTTCTAGCAAATCAAAATACTTACCTGAAACAAAGACTAATTTTTGCACCTATACTCGCTCCTTTGGCTGTGGGATTGAGCGATTTAAATAAATATGTACTCCGAGAATCTTCTAGTAATAACAAAGTTCAGGAACTCATTAATAAATATACTTATAAGAAAAACTATTACTGGCAGGACTATCTAGAATACCTAGAGGAACTGGGCTTTAACCAATCAATGAGTTACGGTGATTTTAGACTACTTTGGGGTGAAGAAACTAAAAAAAACCGATCGCTGTGTTCAGTGCTCGAACGCTACGCTTGGAAAGCCTCTCCCATTCAGAAACTGGTGTTAGTGCAAGTCCTCGAAGAAACGGCAACAGTTTTTTTTGAGGCGGCGCTAGCAGTGGTAATGGAATTACAGGAAATTACCCAAAAAGAATGTGTTTATTTTGGAGGAGGTGATGTGGGGTTAGAAATTTATCACCTTTTAAACACGCCAGAGATGTTGCAAGTTTTAGCAGAAATAAAACTTACTAATGCGGAACGCCAAGCAGCTTTAGAATTAGCACAAAATGTATTTGAACTATTTACAGAAGCGATGAACGAGCTGTTGCGACACAGCCAAACAAATTCTTGCAATACTGTGCTGCAAGTATCCTCAATTTCTGCGTTCGCTCATTGCGCGATCGACTGTCTCGATAGTTATTAATATCAATTCCGGTTGCACTCCTCATGATAGTTGATTTTTGACCAAGAGTTTCTTGATGGTACAAGCCCCCGGATTTATCCGTGGAATCAATCCAAAATCTAAAATCTAAAATCCTCAAGCCCCTGAATTTATGCGTGGGATCAATCCAAAATCTAAAATCTAAAATCTAAAATCGAATGACTGTTGACTCGATTTTATGATGCAGATGCAACCGGAAACGAGATAATTTAAACAATCACTAAATTATCTCGGTGTACCGCCGTTTCTACACCCGCATAGCCTAATATCTCAGCAATTTTATCTGACTTGCAGCCCTGGATTTGTCTCAATTCTAAACTGCTATAATTCACCAGCCCTCTAGCAATTTGCTTGCCTGCTGCGTCGCACAACTGTACGGAATCATCAGCTTGAAATTCTCCTTCTACTCGAGCAATACCCGCAGCTAAAAGCGATTTTCCGCCGTGGGAAATTGCTTTGACAGCACCCGGATCTAAATAGAGTTTTCCTACCGGAATTAGCACGTTAGCTATCCAGTGTTTGCGAGCGTTTACAGGGCGCGGTTGAGGCTCGAATTGAGTGCCGATCGACTCTCCGTTAAGTATTTTCTCGATATTACCAGGAAAGCAGCCGTCTGTGATGACAGTGCGCACTCCCGATGCCGTGGCGATTCTCGCGGCTTCAATTTTTGTCACCATTCCGCCGGTTCCCCAACCGCTGCGGGAATCTCCTGTTTGTACCTGAAATTCTGTGAGCTGTGCCATACTTTGGACTAGGGCGATCGGCTGCGCGTCGGGATTGCTGCGCGGATCTGCCGAATACAGCCGATCGACATCCGTGAGCACAAACAACCAATCTGCTTCTACCAAACTCGCTACTAGCGCCGAAAGCGTGTCGTTATCGCCAAATTTGAGCTCGTCTACCGCTACAGTATCGTTTTCATTGACGATCGGAATCACGCCCAACCTGAGCAGTTGCCCAAAAGTATTGCAAGCGTTAACATAACTGTTGCGCTGCACTAAATCGCCCCTGGTGAGCAATACTTGAGCGATCGGCTGTTGTAGAGTAGTAAACAAGTCATCGTACACCCGCATCAACCGCCCTTGGCCCACGGCCGCCACAGCTTGTTTCAGAGCGATATTTCGCGGGCGTTCCGTCAAACCCAAGCGCGCACAGCCAACTCCAACCGCACCCGAAGAAACCAAGACTACTTGATTCCCTTGCTGCCGCAAATCCGCCAAAACTTCGACTAATGCAGCAATAGTTGAAAGAGCTAAGTTGCCCGTAGTCGATCGAGTCAGAGTCGAAGTTCCTATTTTAACAACAATAGTTTTAGTCATTAGTTAGTAGTCAGTAGTCAGTAGTCAGCAGTCAGTAGTTATTAGTAATAATATCATTTCCAGTAGACATCTCCAATAATTATTGTGGAACAGGCATCCTGCCTGTTCAAAGCTGGCTTTTCTGGAAATGTCTAGTTAATTATAACAAATGCTGTAGGGGAGGGTTCACCAAAATCGATGATTCACGTCCTGGATATTTATAAACCCGCCCTCCCCACTAATGACTAATGACTATTGACCGTTGACTAATGACTGATGACTATTGACTAATCTTTAATTTTCAGAGATGCTCCCAAAGCTTGAGAAACCCAAACTTCAAATGAGCGCATCGGATATTTCCGCACCGCCTCCCCAGCATCAACCATTGGTTCCACTAAAATAGTGAACATACCCAAACGATTGCCTGCTAAAACATCAGTAAAAAGTCGATCGCCCACCATCGCCACCTGTTCCACTGGCAAATTCATCGCAGTCAGGGCCCTTCGCAACTTGCGGCGGGACGGTTTAGCAGCACCAGTGATGTAAGGTAGATTCAAAGACTCAGCAATCCGACCGATCCGAGTCTGACTTAAATTATTGCTCGCCAACCACAGGGATACCACCGGTTTAATTTCTTCCACCCACAAGCTGAGTTCGGGAGAAGCATTTGTTGCTGTGAATGGGACGAGAGTTTCATCCACATCCAACACTAATCCTTTGATCTGATATTTTTCTAGAATATCAGCCGTTAAATTCACGATCGCAGTGCCGAGAACTAAGTCAGGCTGTAGTAGTTTACCCCAAGACATAAATATTAGTAATTGATAATTGGTAATTGGGAACTGGTAATTGGGAACTGGTAATTGGTAATTTATAATTGGTAATTTAGAATTGAAAATTGAAAATGGGTATTTGTTATTTGTTATTTGTTATTTGTTGCTTGTTAGTGGTTGGTGATAATAACTAATAACCAATTACCCATTACCAATTACCCATTACCAATTACCCATTTTCTCAGATTCGGTTATTGACCCGATCGCACTTGTCGGTCAACTTTAGCCACCGCAGCATCGTGTTCCGCCTGAGTGCGGCTGAAAATGTGAGTGCCGTCATACCGCGCCATAAAATACAGGTATTCTGTATTTTCTGGAGTCAGAGTCGCCTCCAAACTTGCTATTCCCGGAGATGCGATCGGAGTTGGCGGTAGTCCTACATTTATATAAGTGTTGTAAGGAGAAGGCGTTTCCACCTGCTTAAAAGTCAGAGGCTTCTCCTTAGTTTGCCTGATGCCGAGAGCATATTCAACTGTCGGGTCAGAACCCAACGGCATACCCATCTTCAGACGGTTGTTGAACACACCAGAAATGCGATTGCGCTCGCTGGCAACCACAGCTTCTTTTTCCACAATACTCGCCAAAGTCACCCATTCTTTGAGAGCGAGCTTAGTATTCTGCTGATTTTTTTGATAGACCGGCAAAGCCAGCCGCTCGAAACGATCGAGCATTTGCTTGATGACAGCTTCCGGGCTAATGGCATCGCCGTCTAGCTGATAAGTATCCGGGTACAAAAACCCTTCCAAATGAGGCAGGCCGCTCGGCAGCCAAGGGTATTGAGCGTAGGGAACTTGACTCGCCACCGCCATAAACTCCTTAGCCGGGAAAAAACCTTGCGCTTCAAAATAAGCGCTCATTTGTTGCAGCGACCACCCTTCTGGAATCGTGAAACTCTGCTGTACAACTTCACCTTTCCAAATTTTCTCAGCAACTGCACTCAGAGGCTGAGTCGGGGATAGTTGGTAAGTTCCTGCTTGAAAACCTCCGTCGCGGTTTTGCATAGTCAGCCAGCGAGCCCACATATTCCATGCCGAACTCGATCGAATTAAGCCCGCAGCCTCTAAATCCCTGCCGATTTTTTGACTGGGAGTACCCTCCGGGATTTGGATAGAAACAGCACCATCCTCTGCCGGATTCCCCGAAGAGGAAGCTATTTTAGGCGGGGCAGAAGCCCAGCTCCACCAAGCCCAGCCCTGCCAAGCGCAAACGCCCCAAATTGCCGGCAGCAACGCCAGATAAAACAACCATTTAGAGAGTTGCGGAGTACCTTTTCGGTTCTCGCGCGCGCTGCTTTTTGTCAGTTGTTGTTTACTCATAGTCCGTTGTCCTCGATAAGCGGCGGTTAACTAACGACTAATGACTGATGACCTGCGATTGATGGCCGAAAAGTTACGGATACAAGCCCTTTAAAAGGCAGAATTCAAAGACTCAATTCAACAGCCCGATCGCGAAGGCAGAAGGGGCAATCTCGAAAAAGTTCGATCGGGCGAGCAGTTTACTTTTTTATAAAATAGTAAAAAATTCTGCTTTTTGCCCTGCGGGCCTTCTGCCTTGAATTAATATCTAATCAAGCTCGTCAAAGAACTGGTCTTCCAGCATCGGCAACATCGGTTCCAGCCTTTGGAACTCTTCTTCCGAGAGCAATTCTGGCTTGCCGTCATCATTCATTCGAGCCAAGATAAAGAAGGGGTCGAGAGGCGTATAAATGGCATATTCCTGTTCTTCGTGGTAGAAGCTAGTCAGCCACATCAGCTCTTCAAAATCCGACTCCTCATCCGGATCGACATCGGGCGTCAAATCCTCGTCGGGAAATTCCGGCAACTCGCCAACCACAGTCAGCGTCACCGCCGTGCGCCGGAGTGCCAAGTTCTGCTCTTGCAGGACAACTCTAGCGGTATCAAAAATTTTGTCAATTTCGGTCTCGTCTTCTACAGGAATTGCTGCTTCGTCGGCTTCGTCTCCGTGCCAAGTAAAAATTTCTACCGGAGAGTCGATCGGAATGAGCAAAGCATATTCTTGACCTTCTAGGTTCATCGAATGTTCTATATTGCAAGTCAGCTCGCGCCCAAATTCATCCGTCAGGGTGACGGACTCTTCGTTGGAACTGCCATTCTCTTTGCGGTTTGGGGATGAGGACATCGCGTGTATCTTAATTTTCCGTCAATAATTCAGTAATGTTTGCTTGACAAATGGGAGTTTTCGTGGCGATATTCTGGTCGATCGGGATCGCCAGTCCGCAAGCTTAAACCGCGAGACTCGGGGCATTTTCCACGCGGAGAGTGCAGCGTTTAAATCTCAGTCGAGTCCGCAAGCGACAGTGAGGACAAATCACGATTTTGTGCTTCTTGAGTACCGAGGGTACAGCAGAATTTTCTCCAGTGTGTCAACGGTTACAGGTGTGCTTCGCAAACTTGCACAACTAGGATATCACGCCGTTGTTAAGCTAGTACGCATATAAAATGCTAATAGGGCATGGGGCATTGGGCATGGGGCATGGGGCATGGGGCATGGGGCATGGGGCATTGGGCATGGGGCATGGGGCATTGGGCATTGGGCATGGGGCATTGGGCATTGGGCATTGGGCATTGGGCATTGGGCATTGGGTAATTAATCTGCCTGCTGACTAATGACTAATGACTACTGACTAATGACTACTGACTAATGACTAATGACTAATGACTACTGACTAATGACTACTGACTACTGACTACTGACTATTTTTTGCCTCCGTTCGTCTAGCCACTGCTGCAAAATCAGGGCTGCTGCTTTGCGATCGATCGAACCCTTATTTTGCGACACCGAAATCCCTGCGGTTTTCATCAATTCCTCTGCCTCAACCGAAGTCAGGCGCTCGTCCGCGTACTCTAGAGGGAGCTCTAAGGCGGCGGCGAGGCGATTCGCATATTTCTGCACTTGTCGGGCTTGAGCGCCCAATTCTCCGCTCAGGGAGTAAGGCAAGCCTGCAACCAAAATTTGCACTCTCCGCTCTCGGACGAGCTCTCTGAGATAAGCTACGTCTCGATCGAAGGACGATCGTACCAGAGTTGTAATCCCCGTAGCTATTAAACCAGTGCCGTCACACCCGGCGATGCCGACTCGTTTGAGGCCGATATCCAATCCCAGTGCTGAAATCCATAATTTCTCGTTGGACATTATCAATCAATCAATTTTAGATTTTAGATTTTAGATTTTAGATTTGACCTCTTGCAAAAGTCCTTTTAATCAAATTTTGGAACGGGCATCTTGCCCGTTCCACAAGGAAAAATGTTTTTTGTGGGATGGGCATCTTGCCCGTCCTAGTTATTTTTGCAAGAGGTCTATTTTAGATTTACTTCTTTCTTACCAGAAGTTTTTTTAACAACCGCGAAGACGCGAAGCACCCAAAGGAAGAAGACAATAAAGCAATAAGAAGATAGGTAATTTTAAGTTGATATCAATCAAAAGCCAAAGGGATATTTTGGGATTATGACAGAAAAAAAGTAATTTATTGGATGATTAATTGTATTTTTTTATGCCTTATACCAATTTAATGTGAAGTTGCACATATCTCGATCCCCCCTAAATCCCCCTTAAGAAGGGGAGTAGGGGTTGACTTTGAGCGGAATCTTGTCCCCCCCTTATTAATGGGGGCTAGGGGGGATCTGATTCTATGCAGCCTCATAAAAAATTGGTATTATACCTTTTACCTTCTGCTTTCACTTATTAAGAATTGAGTTCTCCCGGCCAGCCTCCGTCTAGAGGTAACTCTGGCAATTTTAGAGGCAAAATGCTGCTGCCATCAGTTGCTGCCGATTCAGAATTCTGGCTGTTCAAGGGGTTAACTTGATTGGCTTGACCGTTTCCTGAGTCCACCAAAAATGGCTTGATCTCTGACGACGCGGGCCCGGCTGTTGTTTCCCCAGCCATCGGGCCGAGCCAGGACATCCGGCCCGGTACGGGTTTGCGAGTTGGCTGGAAGCTTTGCAGCATTTCTGATAGCTGGAGTCCTTCGAGAGAGACTAACTTGGACTCGCGCAATTTGTGCCATACCGATCGAGACATCAGCAAACTGTGGGACTGACGCACAGCTCCAAATTGCTCTAAATAAGCTTCCCGTTCCGGCTGATAGTCAGCGGAAGCCAGTTGCAGGCTTTGAACTGGGAAATCTTGAACTAGGCGCGCCATCTGGGATAGCAGTTCCGGGTAAAGCCAAGTGTAGGCCGGGTGTACCGTCAACTGGGCGACGTGCGGTTGCTGGCCGTTGCGGGATAGCTGCACCTGAAAATAGCCGATCGCGGCTTTGCGCTGCGGTTCAAACACGTAGCCGCTGACTACCTCGGTTTTTCCCAGCCACTGTCTGACACCTTCGACTAAAGCGCCGAAAAAACTGGTTTTGAAATCTTGAATGTGCCGATCGAATACTTGGCGCACCAGCGGCGGCATAGACGCGGTATCGAGTTGGTAGAGCAACTGAGCGTCGGCATTGCTGACCGGCAGCAGGTTGGGCAAATCTGGGGTCGAGGAAGCCATTTCTTGCAGGCGTTCTGGGGCGATCGTCCAGTAAGTCATCTGCGCCAAAGGCTGAAACCCGTTTTGCCGATACAAAGCGAGGGAAGTGTTGTCGCCTACATTCACTTCCAACAGCCACGTCCGCGCCTCCCAGACTGCCTCAAAGCAGTACCGCAGCAGCATGGAACCAATTCCTTTGCTGCGGGCTTCCGGGTCTACTCCTAGGCGATCGATCCGCCAAGTGCTGCGGGTGCGGTTGAAAGGAGAAATCTGAATTATGCCCTTAACTCTCCCCTCTTCTTCGGCAACGTGGGCCCGGAACAGGGACTGACAAGGGTTGGGAAACAAGCTAAAAATCTTTAGCAGTCCGTACCAGCGGCGAATCTGCTGTAACTTTCTACCTAGTACCAAGTCGCAGCTTGCACTTTTGCCGTTTTCTGGCTCGTCGGCTGTTTCCGCGCACAGTTGTTCCATCGCCTCGATGTCGCGGTACTGAAACGGGCGAATCACAACCGGGTTTTGGTTTTGGGAGGGAAATGAAGTCATAGCACGAAAGTGGGGAAGGGAAATTTAAAAATAAAAATTCAGAAAGGGGAAGAGTTAGGGAAGTTTTGAGTTTTGAGTGCGTAAATTTTGAGTTCAAAACTTAAAACTTTTCATTCTTCTCCCTTTCTTGCTCGATCGAAAATTAAAAATTTCAAATCATCTTTTTGAATTTTTAATTTTCTGTTTTCAACTCAAGATTTTTGTGGCAGAGGTCGAATTAAAACGACCGGTGTTCGCTCGTCACCATTCCCGGCGGGGTTGCTTCGCAAGGCTTGCTCTAAGAATGTTACCGATAAATCGGAGGTCGCTGCTAATATCTTAACTGCTTTCAAGTCATTAGCGTCTACGATCGCCGCGGCAAGTCCGGTTTCTCGTTGAATTTCTTCTACAACTTGCTGGGGATTGTCCGGGCCGAGGACAATAAATTGGTCGAAGGGAGGCAAAGTCCCGGTAACGTCGTCGATCAGTCTGGCTTGTTCCCCTGCTAGTTGGTAAAAGACTCCCGGTTTGCCAAATATTTTAGCCGCAGCGCCGATCGCAAATGCTGCTACTACGCGCCAAGGGCCAACTACATCAACCAACGTCTGCATCCCGCAAGCTGTGGCCAAACTCGACGTGGGCAAGAAAAACAAGCACACTCGCTTTGCCACCCATCCGGGTTTGACTTCGCTGGGATGGCGGTAGCGTCCCTGCATCAAAGCTAGGGGAGTTTCTGCAAGGGCGACAATATCGCCTTTCTGGGCGCGCGGCAAAACGTAACGCTTGACAATTTCGACGGGATTGTCGAGTTCCGCCAGTATGTGAGTGCGAATCGGCAAGACTTCTGCAACTCCGACATTTCTGGCGATGGGTACGGTGTCCGAGTTGGGAAATTGCAGGGGAACTACTACGTTGCGGACTTTCGGGATGCGGCCGCCCGGGCCGTAGGTGACGAAGTGTACTTGCACCCAAGCTGACTGCAATTTGGTTAAATCTTGCCCTTGAATGTCTACAGAAACTTTAATTTTCGTGGTTTTTTGGGCTTTAACAATATAGCCGAACCAGTAATCGTCCGATCGGGCTGTTGCATCTTTGTGGCAAGGAATCACCTTTGTCTGGGAAGTAACGCCATCTAAACTTCCGTCTGACAGCAGTTTCACCTGTGCCCGCACTTCCGGCAACATCACCTCAAAGCGCTGTGTCAGGTTGCGGAACTCCATTTCCCCGACTAAAAGATAGCGGTTGGGTTCCGAGATGGCTAAGTGCCATTCTCCGGCTGTTAGTTCTAGTTTATTTGCACTCCCAGTCCGGCGATAGTTCAACTCTAGGCCCAATCCGCCCAATGCCAGCAGCGAACCGGCTGCTGCGATTCCTGTTGCTAAAGTGTCAATCACTCAAATCACCGCCAATAATATTTTGTGTTTACTGTAGTCGATATCGGGTACTTCGAGATCCGATCCGGTAGTAATTTGGGATTGTGGGGGTTGTTGGGGTTGGCGTTGGGGTTGGGGTTGGGGAGCGCAATAGACCTCTTGCAAAAATCCTTTTAATCAAATTCTGGAACGGGCATCTTGCCCGTTCCACAAGAAAAAAAATTTTGTGGGATGGGCCGGAGAGCCCGTCCTAGTTATTTTTGCAAGAGGTCTAATGGGCGATCGGTTTTTAACAAAATCAACTAAATGTTAGAATTTTGACAAAGTTCTTCAACCGATTTCATTGGTAGATAAAGCTTCATCGGGTTTTGTTTAAACTTTTGAAAACCATATTTTTGATAGAACTTGGCTGCTGGCTCATCCAGAGCTTCTGCAATGACAGCGAGAGATGCAACTTGTGCAGTTGCCAAGAGTGCTTTTGTCAAAGCATCTATCAGAATCAACTCGCCGAGATGTTGACCTTGGTAAGTACGATCGACTGCCAAACGACCGAGCAATGTAGCAGGTAGAAGGGGATAGCGGGGCAGCTTTTTTGCAAAAGATTCATTCAAATCTGCGAGTTCAATGGTGTATGCAGAAAGCGTATAATAGGCAATCACATCAGTGTTGGAAGACTCCACTAAAACGAATACGATTGCGACTTTCTTTTTGAGATCCTGAGAAGCTTGTTTGCGGATGTAAGCTGTTGTGCATTTAAATTGTATATTTCGAGTCCCGATCGAAAATCGTCAAATCCTCTCCCCCTCTCCCCTTCTCCCTCTCTCCCTCTCTAATACCATAGGCAATCTAGATGCAACACAGCTTAGTTGTCCAAACTATCTTGTCCACAACAAAAAAGCTCTCTGTGATGTCTGCTGCTATCTAATAGTTCAATTGTGAGTACCATCGCCCATGACTTGTTTGTAGCGCAAGGCTGCTGCTTTGAGAGCTTGATTCGGCTGGGTTGGATTACGGAGGGCATTTACGAAAGCCTCGCTGTCGTCAAGGTCAAGTTTCAGTCTTTGGTGCTGTTCAATAACTTTGGAAGCGACTGCTTGAACGCTGGCGATGACGAAATCTGTTAAGGTACGTCCTTCTAAGTCAGCGGCTTTTTGCCAAAGGGCTTTAATCTCTGGACTGATACGAGCCTCCAATCGGGCTGACGGTTCCGATTTAGTAGTTTTAGTCATACAAAATACGGTTTATCTCATTTATCCATTATATACGGCACTTTGCCGTATGTCACGCTAAAAGTTAGGGAGCGATCGAGCTTGTGTAAAAATACAGGTAAGTGCGATCGATCGAAAGTCTGCGGTAAAATATCCGAATACACGTACAGTGTTTTAGGTTTATGGCACTTGCTAAAAAAGGCACGAGGCTAATCAATGTTAATGATGTTGAATACCGCTGGATTGTCCACCCGGACGATGAACCTGGTATGGAAACTGGTCTGCTAATCTTTGTAGAGTATGCGGACAATCCAGGACAGAGAATGATTACCTGGGTCGAGTACGGTAACATCATTTCACCTTGGTTGGTAAGGAGTGCTATCTTACACGCCCTCGATCGAGGTTGGTATCCACAACAAAAAGGACAGCAGATAGTTTTTCGGCTCGAAGGGATCGTCTCAAGGGAGGGTAATTGGACTGGAGTACCATCTGAACATAAAACAGCGTGGCAAGAAGTGTTTCAGGCATCTCAAGAGTCGCTCCATCTATCAGCAGCGTGTCCTGTTTGTAGAGTTGCTGCTTTGTGTCGCTGGTATTACATAGGAGGAAAACCCATTAAGACAGAAATTGCAGGGGTAACATTCGTTGTAAATGGTGATTTATGGGAATGGTGTAGTAACTGTCATATCTTTCAACACTATTCTTGTTTAGTTCCACGTTGGTGGTCATCTGACTTAGATGTTGATACAAAGAAACTTACCGCTTTACCTAAAGCGATTGAAAAAGCCATGAAAGCGAGAGATATAAGCTTCTATTCCAACTCGAGTAAAATTGCTAGTTTTTGACCTATAAAGGGAGATAATTGAGCGATGGATAAATTTGGATTGAGGAGGATTGGACAGAATCCCCGACTGCTTTAAGAAGTCGGGTGTCTAACAGATTCCGCGTTTTACCTGACCAACCTTGCTCTCACTTCATCCGCCGATAACTGAGTAAATTGTTCTACAAACAATGTCAATTGATCTACAGGCATTGCTATTAAATTGGTAACGGCGGTAGGCAGAATATCCCCCAATTCATTTTGGCGGATTTTTAAAACATTTTCTGCTAATAACCTCACCGCTTGTTGTTTTCCGGGTTCATCGACGGTTAGCATGGATATTGCCAGCAACAACATCGTAAATTCCGCTGCGGGTAACTTTGATATTGGAGATAACAAAGCAGTCATTTGTGAGTTGATTTCTCCAAATCTTACTTGCAGAAAATTTTCTAAAATTAAACGCTGTTGTGATTGTCTTCCTTGTTCAATTCCTTGTTCAATTCCTTGTTCAATTCCTTGTTCAATTCCTTGTTCAATTCCTCGTTCAATTCCTCGTTCAATTCCTTGTTGTTGTGCGGCTTCTAACTGTTCTCTAAAAAGTGATGGGATCGCCATAATTAACTCCCGCTCTTCTGGCTGTAACTCTTGTTCGGTATCGGTTACTAAGTTTGACTGTAACTGATACAACAATTCTAGCGCGATAATCCGTAACGGATCGTCGGTTGCTAAACTTCTCAACTGGTCGATCGCCCTTTGCTGCACTTTCCCTTTCCCTAAAATCCTCAACCACATGGTTTCGGGAGTTTCTGACAATTGGTGAATCACCACAATTGCCGATTTCAAATGCCTGGGCAAAAAATAAATGCCCTCCATCCAATGCTCAGGCTTGGGTATCGCACCAAAACCCTCCAGCATTGCTTTCGATGCTGTAGGTGTCAAAATCCACAGTGTCGGCAAGTTAGCATCATCATAGCGAGTATTTTCTCTTCTGGCTTGCCGCTCCAATTCACCTCGCAAATCCCATAACTTACTCATACAGCTAATGACTTCGCCGACAGTTACTGGATTGCGAAACGGTTCAAAAATTGCCGCCGTCTCAGCCATTTTTCCCAACAACCCTAAAGTTGCTGAGTATTCAGGAATTACAGTCATAGGAATGAAATAAACATCGATTTCTCGGACTTCGGCAGTAACATCATGCCCGATATTCACCGTCCCGATGGGAGACAGCAGTTCTGTCAACAAGTCTTTGGCAAAGCGATCGTGAATAAATCGCGTCATAAAAATTGCTTGTCATATTTTGTGATTAAATTCTATCATATTATCGTCGGATATTTAAGATATTTTATCTAACAACCAGCAGACAAACATAAAAAAATAAAACACTCAGATGCCCGGCTTCTTTAAGAAGTCGGGCATCTAACAGATATCGCATTTTACGTTCATTTAGAATGCAAGCTGCAATCAATATCCAATTTGCAAAGTCACAGAAGCTTCAATCTGCTGTTCCCCTCCCACCACAGGCGTTGTAGCATCAGCAGCACCACCAAGGCGAGCCAATTGCCGGTACATTGGAGGCGGCGCGATCGCACCGTTGACTTGAATGCCCAGAATGTCTCCCCGCTTGAGGTTGAGGGCGCTCAACACTGCATCCGCTTGCGATTGAGCGTCTTGAGTTGCTTTTTTGAGTGCTTGTTTTCGAGCTTGTTCGATCGCACTGTCGGCGGCCACAAAGCTCACACCGTCGATGCGTGTGGCTCCGGCATTCACCGCATCGTCGAGCAAAGTGCCGGCAGATGCAGTATTAATCCGAAAACTGACGGTATTCGTAGCAGTATACCCTATTAAGCGCGGTTGCTCGTTTTGGTAGCTGTAAGTTGGACTGAGGGTGATGCCGGCAGTTTCAAGTTTTTCGACTTGGCGCGATCGCAGCAACTCTACCACAGCGGACGATCGCCTCGCCGCTTCCTGCTGCACCTCGGCCGCCGTTTTCCCCACCACCTCAACCCCCAGCCGCACTTGCGTTTGAGTTGTAGGAATCGCTTCTACACCCCGCCCAGTGACACTCAGCGTTCTGAGCCGCTGCTCTTGAGCTACCGCCGGATCTAATCCCACGAAACTGACGAGAGTTAAGGTTAAACACAAGGCTGTTACCAGACTGCGGAAATTAATGCGATCGCGACGTTGCAAATTTGAATTCATAAACTTGATTCTCCTCACATACAACAGATGCTATACTTTACCTTCCCACTGAAATTGCTAAATAGGCGGTCTGTTACATTTTTAGCAACTAAAAAAAAGTATAAGTTATTAGTCATTAGTCTTTAATCTTTATATGCAATCCTTAAAACAAGTTGCCCGCCGACTAAAAAAAGAGACTTACGCTGTTTATTTAGCCAGTACAGACCAGAGAGTACCTTGGTACGCCAGAATTTTAGCAGGCCTTACCGTTGCCTATGCTTTTAGCCCGATCGACTTAATTCCTGACTTCATACCCGTTCTGGGCTACTTAGACGATTTGATAATTGTACCTTTGGGAATTTGGCTGGTACTGAAGATGCTTCCCCCACAGGTTTTAGCCGAGTGTCGGGAAAAAGCAGCCGCAAAAATAGAGGGAGGAAAACCGATAAATCGGGCTGCCGCTGCTGTAATTCTTGCCATCTGGATTGGCTTGGGAATATTATCAGCAATTTGGCTAAAACAAATATTGAAACGTTAGAACAAGACCGGGCGGTTGAAACCGCGGCTATACAGACAAAACCCGAGCTCAGAGGGGTTGAAGAATAGGCGTTAAAAATTACGTTTTACGTAATTTTATTCAGTCCGCGGAGGCGGACATCGTTTGTGTAGACGCGGTTTAAACCGCCGTCTTATCTGATATTATATTGTAGGGCGATCGCACCTTACCTTAAAAAAACTCCCCGTATCAAACACCAAATATTATTTATCCGTTAAAAAAATCCAACAACTAACTTTCTAACTATGACTCAAACCACTGATTTCCTCAGCCACCTCAACCCATCTCAGCGCCAAGCAGTCGCCCATTATAACGGGCCGCTGTTAGTAGTAGCGGGCGCTGGTTCCGGCAAAACCCGAGCTCTAACTTACCGAGTTGCTAACTTAGTTCGCACCCATCGAGTCGATCCGGAAAATATTCTGGCGGTGACATTTACGAATAAAGCCGCCAGGGAGATGAAAGAAAGAATTGAGAAATTGCTGGCGACTCAGCAAGCTGAAGCGGAATATGGCAAACCTTTGGTAGACTTAGCCCCGGATGTGCAAACGAAATTGCGATCGCAAATTTACCAGAGAATTACCAAACACATTTGGATGGGGACTTTTCACTCTTTGTGCGGTCGCATTCTCCGCTACGATATAGAAAAATACCAAGACGAAAAAGGCCGCCAGTGGAAGAAGAATTTTTCAATTTTTGATGAGTCAGATGCTCAAACTCTCGTCAAACAAATCGTCACCAAAACCCTCAACCTCGACGACAAGAAATTTGACCCGCGAAAAGTGCGCTACGTCATCAGCAACGCTAAAAATCAAGGTTGGTCGCCTCAAGAATTCCTCGCCGCCGAACCGGATTACAGAGGGCGCGTAATTGCCGATGTTTACAGCCGCTACCAAGACGCTTTAGCCGCAAACAACGGCTTAGATTTTGACGATTTAATTCTTGTACCCGTTAAACTTTTGCGCCAAAACGAGCAAGTATTGAGTTATTGGCATCACAAGTTTCGACATATTTTAGTTGACGAATACCAAGATACTAACCGCACTCAATACGATTTGATTCGGATGTTGGTGACAAATAACGCCGACCCAAAAAACTTCGACAAATGGCAAAATCGCTCGATTTTTGTGGTGGGCGATGTCGATCAATCAATTTACAGTTTTCGGATGGCAGATTATACCATATTGCTGGAATTTCAAGAGGATTTCGGCGACAGCTTGTCTGACGCAAAAACTCAGACAATGGTAAAATTAGAGGAAAATTATCGATCGCGCGAAAACATCCTGCAAGTCGCAAACCACTTGATCGAACACAATACCGAACGCATTGAGAAAGTTCTGCGCCCGACTCGCGAACCGGGAGCTCCGATTGTTGTCTGGCGCGCGGACAACGAATTAGATGAAGGGGAATTTGTCGCAGGTCAAATTCATTCCTTGAAGCGCCAAAACTCCGAATACGAAAACGGCAGTAACTTTGCGATTCTCTACCGCACAAACGCTCAATCTCGCTCCTTTGAAGAAGCGTTAATGCGTTTAGATATTCCCTACAATATTGTCGGTGGGCTGAAGTTTTACGATCGCAAAGAAATCAAAGATATCCTAGCATACCTGCGGGTGCTTGCCAATCCCGACGATAGCGTCAGCCTCAAACGCATCATCAACACTCCCCGCCGCGGCATTGGGGATACCACATTTGGTAAAATCGAAGACGCTGCAACTCAGTTAGGCATTCCGTTGTGGGAAATCCTCAGCGATGAATCTTCTGTAAATACTCTCGCAGGGCGATCGGCAAAAGCTATCATCAAGTTTGCCGCCACCATCAGTCATTGGCAACAAAAACTTGAAACTACGCCCGCGTCGCAAATTGTCCAAGGAATTATCGAAGATTCAGGCTACATTGACGATTTGAAAAATCAAGGAACCGAGGAAGCAGAAAATCGCATAGAAAACGTCAGAGAATTGTACAATGCTGTGCTGCAATTTGAAGAACAAAACGAAGAACCGACGCTGACATCATTTTTAGCAAAAGCATCTTTAGCATCCGATTTAGATGACTTGCAGGAAGAAGATTCCCGCGTATCGCTGATGACGCTGCACTCGGCAAAAGGGTTAGAATTTCCCGTAGTATTTCTAGTCGGAATGGAACAGGGTTTATTTCCCAATTTCCGCAGTTTGGATGACCCGAAAGCAGTTGAAGAAGAACGCCGTTTGTGCTACGTCGGCATCACTCGCGCCCAGGAATTGCTATTTCTCACCCACACTCGCGAACGCCGCCTCTGGGGAGGCTACCGCGAACACTGCACGCCTTCGCTATTCTTGGGCGAATTACCAACACATTTACTAGCTGGAAGTGCGAAGAAAACTAAGACTGGTAAAACGGCTGCATCCCAGGGAAAGACTAATAATTCAGCAGCTAATTCTGGGAGTTCTCCATCAGAGTGGAAAACTGGGGAACGGGTTTTTCATCATGCTTTTGGAGTTGGAGAAATTACCCACGTTTTGGGAGTGGGTGATAAAACTAATCTGGCAATTAAGTTTTCGGGTTTGGGCAGAAAAATTATCGATCCGAGAACGGCTAAGTTGCAGCGAGTGTGATAGACATAGGAGTGAAAAGCCTGTCTTGAACAGGCAAGATGCCTGTTCCACAATAATTATTCCAGAGGTCTAATAGACCTCTTGCAAAAATCCTTTTAATCAAATTCTGGAACGGGCAAGATGCCCATTCCACAAGAAAAAAAATTTTGTGGGATGGGCATCTTGCCCGTCCTAGTTATTTTTGCAAGAGGTCTAATATAAAACTAGAAATCAAAACCTAAACTCTTATGCCTTACAGTCAATTTACGACCACCGGCAAGGTTAAAGAAGCCTTCAATCTTACAGTAGTGGAAGGAATCAGATTTCTGCCGGAAATCGAGCCGATCGCACCCGCAACACTCTTGCAGACCATGCTGGAGACAAATTTGCCTTGGGCGATCGCCACTAGCACCGAAAAAGCCCGTTCTGAAGCTATTATCAACCCTGTATTGCTGGAAGTTCGCAGGATTCTGAACCAACAAATCAGCGTGTTTTCGGGTGAGGAATTTAATGTTGATGTAGCTGTTGGACTTACAGGAGTTTGCGATTTTATCATCAGCCGTTCCCCGGAACAATTAGATGTTGAGGCCCCGGTAATTGTGATGGTGGAAGCTAAAAAAGGAGATTTGAAAGTAGGTTTGGGTCAATGTATTGCTGAAATGGTGGCGGCCCAGAGGTTTAATGAAGCGAAAGGGCGATCGATTTCCGTCATCTACGGCAGCATTTCCAGCGGCACAGCTTGGCGGTTTCTCAAGCTGGAAGGGCAAATAGTGACGATCGATCTTACCGATTATCCCCTACCTCCTGTAGATAGAATATTGGGATTTTTAGTTTGGATGGTGCGCGAAAATTAGCATTATATCGCGATCGGGCGGGCTAGAAGCCCACCCCACAAGATTTCAAGAAACAGCACAGAAAAAGTCCGTTGTTCTACGTCATACCACTTAGAGGAAATCCGGCTTGAAAAATCTGTTCAGCAGTCAAGTTCAACTCTGGAAAAGCCAGTGATTCAACTCGTGAGTCGCCGCGAAACTGCTTAACCTGGTATTCCTCATCTACCAATTGATAAACCGAGAGAGTTGCTTGTTTAGGATTACCAATGAATTGGCGGCCACCTAAACCGAGATAGTCTACAATCCAGTATTCAGGGATGCCCATTTCCTCATAGTCGGAAGCTTTCAAAAAATAATCATCTCGCCAGTTCGTACTCACAACTTCTACAGCCAGTCGCACCGAACTACCCATTGTGATGATGGATTCTTTCTCCCAGCGCGGTTCGCACTGGCGTAGAGCCACTTCGTCTAAGACAATCACATCGGGCTGATAACCAGCCTCATCACGAGTGGGTTTAAGCAGGCAGTCACCGGGGATGAAGTAGGGTAATTCGCGTCGGTCAATTTCAACTCCTACTTTTAAGCTGATAAAACCTGTAACGCGGGAGTGGCCGCCAGTTCCTAAAGGCATTTCGACAATTACTCCGTTGCGTAGTTCATAGCGGTGGACAGAGTTCTCTGGATACCAGGTAACGAACTCGTCAAACGTGACTGTTTTGGCTATTGTTTGGGTTTGGATCACGATTTCTCCTTTGTTAAACTCCAGTCGATCGCATATTAAAATTTTTAGTGTGGATGATGCGCGATAATTAGCATTATATCCCGATCGCACTTCGCATCGCCAAAAGCGCCACTCCATAAGCAGCCGCAGTCTGAACAGGAGTTTCCACAGGCACTTTCAAATAACGCTTTCTGATCGCACTCCAAACCGAATTTTTTGCACCACCGCCAGCAGTATAAACCTTTGTCAAAGGAGTCGCACCCAACTCCTGCAATAATTGATATCCCCGCGCTTCAATCCGCGCGATGCTTTCTAGCAAACCGTGCAGAAATTCCACAGAATCAGCGGGACGCGGTTGGAGTCTGGGCGGCAAATTCGGGTCGTTAATCGGAAAGCGATCGCCCTTTTTCAACAATGGGTAATAATCCAGCAAACTCTCTTGCTCTGGATCGATCAGTGTGCTATAATTATCCAACTCAGCATCAGTAAAAAAGTGTCGCAGCACCGCACCTCCCGTATTAGAAGCACCTCCAACTAACCACAAATCGCCTAATTTGTGACTGTAAATTCCGTATCTAGAATCATCTACCCGCGTATGACTTAACAGTTTGACTGCTAGTGTAGAACCGAGAGAAGTTACTGCTTCCCCTGGTAAATAGACACCGCTTGCTAAAAATGCGGCAATGCTATCGGTTGTGCCAGCACAAACTATACAATTGCGGGGAAATCCGAAGCGATCGCCCAATTCCTCTCTAACTTCCCCCACAGGCGTGCCCGGTGCGACAACTTCCGGCAATTCAGGAGTTGCAGCGCCCGCAATTCCCTCTATCAGCCAATTCGGATAGCACAAAGTATTAACATCGAAACCGAGTTTCAAAGCATTGTGATAGTCGCTAATTCCTAATTTTCCGTGCAGCAGAAATGCCAGCCAGTCAGCTTGATGCAGGAAGTAAAGCTTCTCAACAACAGGCAAGATGCCTGTTCCACAAAGACTGAATTGTGTTGTGGGGTGGGCTTCTAGCCCGCCCTCCTGCCACCACAGGAGTTTTGCCAGACTAGATGTAGCGCTTAATACTGTGTGGTTGGCAGGGGCGATCGCCCGCAACCTCTGTGTCACCGCTGCACCGCGCGCATCATTGTATAAAATTGGCTCGCATACTGGTATACCGTCGGTATTGCAAAGCATGACAGTGGATGATGTGCCGTCAATGGCGATCGCCCTTACCTGATTGCGGATTGTTGGGGGAATTTGCTCGATCGAATCCCACAGCGCATTTTGCCACACCGAGGGCAATGCAGCCTGTTGCGCGTGGGCAAAAGTATGTTCTGTCTCGCAATGGATTGTACCCTGGGAGTCGATGATTGTCGATCGAGCGCCCGTCGTGCCGAAATCTATTCCCAAATAAAGATTCATTTGCCACTCCCGCGAATTTTCCTATTTTGATCGAACCACAAAGTTTATTTGCATCTTATGGTTGTGTTTGAAACTCAATTTCTGTTACAACACTTCGGACAGTTTCAGGGCTTGCGCATAGGCGCTTATTCCCGGTTTATACGAATTTAGCGAACCGCAACCAGAAATTTAGGCAGTAAATGACAGAGTTATTCGAGGGCGGCCTCGTTATTTGTTTCAATTAATTCCGCTAAAATAACCAGTTGTTCAGGGTTCAGTTTAAGTTCACCGACCCATTGATGAGTTTGAGTGGCAATACTTGGGATGCTCCCAAAAACTTTTTCTGTCTCATCACCTGTATCAGGAAGATTAGGCTGAAACCAGTTAATTTAATTTAAAGAGGTAGGCTAGTAATGCCATCTGCCGATCGACAATCTCTAAACTGGCTGTTGCAGCCCTTTGCGATCAAGCCTGGTAAACCTGACATCCTCTATGGCTTGCGTACCCTTTTGGCAGTGAGCGGGCCCATTGCAGTTGGATTCGTTGCAGGTCATCCGGCTGCAAGTACGATCGCGGTGATGGGAGCCATGTTTGTTGGCATGGTCGATGGGGGTGGAGCCTATCGCCAAAAAGCGACTGTAATGCTCTCGGCAACCATTGGCGTTACTGTCGCCTTGCTAATTGCGAATCTGGTTAGCAGTACCCCGTGGCTAGCCATTCCAACGACGTTCTTGGTGATGTTCATCGCTGGCTTAGCTAGTCTGTTTGGCACGAGCGCCGCGACGGTTAGCCTGGTGACATCAATTATGTTTATCGTCTCCCTAGCAAAATTCGCTTCGTTGCCAGATTTGTCTGCTGTTCTTCTGCAATGTGCGCTTTGCCTAGCTGGATGTGTATGGGCGATGGCGCTATCTCTAGGATTGTGGGTGCTGCGCCCTTATACACCTGCGATCGAGGCAGCCAGCAGTTGTTATGCCACATTGAGCAAATTTTTGCGAATCGCAAGCGAGATACCATTAACTTTGGAGGAGCGTCGTCCGTGGCGAGAGCAATTCTTACAAGCTCAAGACAGCGTAATACAGAATTTGACCGCGGCCCGGAGTGTTTGGAGTGCTGTGTGGACGGGTCGAGAAAGTGCTGACTTGCGCGGCAATCAGTTACTCGTCTTAATTGAAGATGCTAACCAAATTACCAATTCTGTTGTAGCACTGATCGAACTGTTAGCGATCGCCTCAAATCGTCCCTTAGTTCAGCAGTTGCATAGAGAAATCCAGCAAGCGATGGAACAATTGGCAACGGCTGTGCAATTCTTATCAGAATCACTCCCCAAAGAAAAGAACGTTGTTCGCTTGGGAGATTTGGATCGATCGATCGAGGCACTAGAACACCAGTGGCAAATCATACGTTCTCAAACCCTGAATCAGACGAGTGTCACTCAGACAGATGACTATGCTGACTTAGTGAGTCTTAACAAGATTGTAGCTAGTCTGAAAGCGCTAGCAGAACAAATTCATACCGATGCGGAAATTGCCACAGATTTACAGCGGGGAGAAGGGCGCAGCATCGCCCAGCTAAACATTTATCCTCCGATACAGCCACAGCGTTCTTCAATCATTGACACGCTGCGGAACAATCTCACGTTTGATTCAGTTGTCTTTCGTCATGCTTTGCGGCTGGCGCTGATCGTGACGGCTGCTGAATTAGTAGCATCGCTATTGCAAGTACCTAGAGGCTATTGGGTAACACTCACCGCTGTAGTTGCATTAAAACCCAGCTTTGGCGATACCTCTGAGAGAACGGTGCAACGGGTTGTTGGAACTACTTTAGGGGGGATCGTCGGCATTGCCCTAGTCGTACTCATCCACAATCCATTGGCAATATTAGTCTGTATCCTGATACTCCTAGTCACGGCTATGTCGGTGCGATCGCTGAGCTACGGCATCTTCATTACACTCCTCACTCCTATCGTCATATTGCTACTCAACGTGACGAGTCAAGGTGGGTGGGAGATAGGAGCATTACGCATCGTAGATAGCTTAATTGGAGGCACTTTAGCATTACTCGGCAGCTATTTGTTATTCCCCAGTTGGGAGCGATCGCAACTTCCGAAACAACTAGCAAAAACTATTCGATCTAATCTCGCGTACTTTCAACAAGTTGCAGCTAGCTATATTAACCCAGAACAACAGTGCTCGACTGAAACTATCAGAAACCTGCGTCATCAAGCGACATTGGAGAATGCGAATGCTGCTGCTGCTGCTCAAAGGTTATTCAGCGAACCCCGTCACGTTCGAGGAGAAGTCGAACCGATCGCGATGCTGATACTCTACATTCGTGCCTTTTTCAGCTCAGTCACAACCTTAGCAGAACATCAGCGGAAATTTAGCGGAGACTACCAATTTGCAGATTTCCAGCGATTTACCGATGCGATTGTCCAAATTTTAGAGAACTTAGCCAATGCTTTGGAACAGGGACACCCACCTCTAGCTTTACCGAGGCTAGATATTTATCTCGAAGCAATTCACGAAGATATTGAACAGTTACATATTACTAGGATATCAGAGTTGGCTACAAATCCAAGTTCTGTAACGTCAACGAGACAAGCTGTTCGAGAACAAACTCCCGTTTCCACACAACTAGATCGAATTGCCTATGAAATGAAATGTCTGCATTGTGCGATCGGTCGTTTGCAAGAATCAATTGATAAGAGTTCAACTAAATAGCCAAATACTTTACTAAATTTATACCATTTATCTCAAATCGTGCAACACTCTTCGACCCCCCCTAGCCCCCCGCTGCATTGCGGGGGGAACAAGAATACTGTTGCATTCTTTTTTTTAAATTGGTATTACTCATTTTTTTACAATATGTAGTTTTAGATTATATAATTCCACAATCACGGTTTATCGTTTACCTGCTGAATCAACTTAGCAATTAGTGCTGTCCATCCAGTTTGATGACTTGCACCCAATCCAGCCCCGTTGTCGCCGTGAAAGTATTCGTAAAAGAGAATCAAATCGCGCCAGTGAGGGTCTTGCTGAAATTTTGCAATATCACCGTAAACCGGACGCTGCCCATCTTGATTTTGCAAGAAAATAGCGATCGACCGTTGCTCCAAATAAGCTGCCACCTCCCAGAGATTGAGCATTACTCCTGAACCTGTAGGACACTCTACTTTAAAGTCATCGCCTAAGTAGTGATAGAACTTTTGCAAAGATTCAATTAATAGAAAGTTAACTGGAAACCAGACCGGGCCGCGCCAATTAGAATTACCGCCAAATTGGCCGGTAGTAGATTCAGCAGGCTCATAGTCTACTTGATAGCGAGTGCTATCCCAATCGAAGATAAAGGGATGATCTTGGTGATAGCGGGAAACCGAGCGGATACCGTAGGGTGAGAGAAATTCATCCTCATCTAACAATCGCCGCAGGATACGACGCAGCGCTTCGGGGCTGGTAATGGCAAGCAGGCGGCGATCGCCTTCTCCCTCAACGGTCATACAAGCAATGTTTTTTGCCAATTCGGGACGGTTGTTGAGAAACCACTCAATTTTGTCTTTTAACCCCGGTACAATTTCTAACAAATCGGGCTCGATAGTATCAACTGCAAATAGCGGTATCAGTCCCACCATTGACCGTACTTTGATTCGCACGTCCTCTCCGTTGGGTAAGTGCAAGGCATCGTAGTAAAAGCCGTCTTCATCGTCCCAAAGGACAATTTTTTCAGGCCCTACATGATTAATGGCGTTAGCAATGTAGAGGAAGTGTTCAAAAAACTTCAACGTCATATCGCTGTAGCTTTCGTCCTCACGGGATAGTTCCAGAGCGATCGCCAGCATATTTAATGAAAACATCCCCATCCATGCTGTGCCGTCTGCCTGTTCTAAATATCCCCCCGTCGGTAATGGCTTGCTGCGGTCAAATAACCCAATGTTATCCAGTCCGAGAAATCCTCCCTGAAACAAGTTTTGCCCTCGTAGGTCTTTGCGGTTCACCCACCAGGTAAAGTAGAGCATCAAGCGGTGAAACATTCGCTCCAAGAATTTGCGATCGCCCTTTCCAACTCGTTTTTCTTCTATTTTATAGACGCGCCACGCCGCCCATGCTTGTACCGGAGGATTGACATCGCTAAACGCCCACTCGTAAGCGGGTAATTGACCGTTGGGGTGCATGGTGCGATCGCTCGTCAACAACAGCAACTGCTGCTTGGCAAAGTTTCCATCGATTAATGCCAAAGCAATACAGTGGAACGTCAAATCCCATGCAGCAAACCAGGGATACTCCCACTTATCGGGCATGGAAATAATTTCTTCAGTATAGAGAGTCCACCACTCAGCATTGCGCCCAGTAAGGCGTTGATTGGGCGGGGTAGGTTCTGCTGAATCTCCATGCAGCCAAGTACGGACATCATATTGATAGAACTGTTTGCTCCACAGCAGGCCGGCAAACGCTTGTCGTTGCACGTTGCGGCAATCCTCATCTAGACCGGGGGTAAGGGTTTCGTAAAATTCGTCTGCTTCTGTTTGACGCTGGCGGAAGGTATCAGCAAATGCTGCATTAAAGGGCGTGTCTGTATATTGCTTGGTGAATCGCAATTGAATTACATTTGTCTGTCCCGCCTCAATTTCCAAATGATACCAAGCCGCTGCTTTTGTACCAACTAGATCGGGATTCACTGCATCCTGGTTGTTGTGAATTACGTACTCGCCGAAAGCGTCTTTCACATAAGGCGAGGCATTAGCAACTCCATAAAGCTGTTGGCTGTTAGTTTCATTTTCTGTAAATAAAAGCGGAGGATTCCCATCGCAAAATAACCAATAATCCCCATATTTCTTAGTGTTCGCCTTAATTACACCATCAGCAACTTTTGTTACCTGCGACTGTGGTTTACTACTCGTCCAGATCCAGGTATTGCGAAACCAAAGGGTAGGTAGCACGTCAATTGTGGCAGTTTCCGCCCCCCGATTCGTGATGCTGATGCGAATGCAAATATCGTCTGTAGAGGCTTTGGCGTATTCTGCAACCACATCGAAGTAGCGATTATCGTCAAACACGCCCGTATCCAATAATTCAAATTCTGGTCGATCCTTGCTGCGACGGGCGTTCTCCTCTACAAGCTTAGTGTAAGGAAATTCCAGTTGCGGATACTTGTACAACCAGCGCATATAGGAATGGGTAGGCGTGTTGTCTAGGTAAAAGTAATATTCTTTGACATCTTCTCCGTGATTTCCCTGTTCGTTGGTCAGCCCAAACAGGCGTTCTTTTAAAATTGGATCGCGGCCATTCCACAGTGTGAGACCAAAGCAGACTTGACTGTGGCGATCGCACCATCCACCCAGTCCATCTTCACCCCAACGGTAAACGCGCGATCGCGCATGGTCGTGAGGAAAGTAATCCCAAGCTGAACCGTCAGGTGAATAGTCTTCTCGCACTGTACCCCATTGGCGATCGCTCAAGTAAGAACCCCAACGATACCAAGGTTCATCCGCTTGATTCTCCTCCAATCTTTGCTGTTCTGCGTTCATCTAAGTTGTTCTGCATTTAAATTGCATATTTCTAGCCCATATCAAAACTCGTCAAATCCTCTCCCCCTCTCCCCCTCTCCCTTTCTCCCCCTCTAATACCATAAACAATCTAGGTGCATAACAGCTTAGCCCCCCGTAGCGAACCCTGGATACAGAGTCATGCCGCCGTCTACAAAAAGAGTTTCACCATTCACATAATCTGAGTCATCCGAGGCAAGCCAAACCGCAGCTTTAGCGATGTCTGTTACATCTCCGACCCGTTTTGCGGGAATGAGTTTTAGTAATTTTGCCTCAGCTTCTGGCGTGTCCCAGGCTGCTTTATTGATGGGAGTTTTAATCGCACCGGGTGCAATGCTATTGACCCGAATCCTGTGCGGTGCGAGTTCTTGGGCAATACTTTCCATCATCATGTGGATGCCGCCTTTACTGGCAGCGTAGTTGACGTGACCCGCCCAAGGAATTACCTCGTGTACCGAACTCATACAAATGATTTTGCCTGCGGCAGAGGAGATATCTGGCTTCACGCCCCGCTTCAGAAATTCTTTTGTCGCTTCACGGGCGCAGAGAAACTGTCCGGTTAGGTTCACGCCAATAACCAAATTCCAATGATCGAGAGTCATGTCTACAAAGGCTGAGTCTTTTTGCAGTCCGGCGTTGTTGATTAAGATGTCGATCGTCCCGAAGTGCTGGTACATTTGGTCAAACATCGACAAAACTTCCTCTTCCTTGGCGACGTTTGCACCAATGGCGATCGCGTCCCCACCGACCGATTTAATCTCGCTGACAATCTTCTCTGCTGCTTCCTGTTCCGAATGGTAGTTGACTGCAACAGAAGCACCCGATGCCGCCAAAGCGCGGGCGATCGCTTCACCAATACCAGAACTTGCACCCGTTACGAGTGCTTTTTGACCTTTGAGAAGATTAGGGGAATAGCTCATATTTTTTCCTCGTCTTGTTTTCTAATCAAATAAATTTGTACCTAATAAATACAATTAACAACTACTTATCTAATCCTCAAACTATTAATATAATATAACTAGCAACTTGCGTTAAGCGTCTATTTCTGAGGATAGAATTTTATGATTATCGAGGAATACATATTATTTTAATATTCAAAGAATGCTTTTTGTGATATAACAGGAAGCTTTATGTCATTAGTGTGTCATTAATGTGTCAAAACTATGACAAACGATCGCCTTAAAACTTTAAAGCTTTGAAAGCAGAATACTTTTAGAAGCAAGGGTTATTTTTTAGGCTGAGGTCAATCTTTAGATAGATATGTTTATTTAAAATTAGTCTCAATCTATATCTAGAGAAATTCCTGTCAGTTCGCCTCCGGGAACAAGTCCAGTAAAACAGGAGAAAGCGATGCCTCTCAATAATGCGAATCTACCTTACCCAGATCCGCTTCATCCGATCGTCGTCCATTTCGCGATCGCGATGGTGTTTTTTTCCTTCTTCTGCGACGTGGTAGGCTATTTTACCCGCAATCATCGTTTGTTAGAGGTGAGTTTCTGGAATATGTTTGTTGCTTCAGTCAGTATTTTCCTCGCCGTTATCTTTGGTCAGTTTGAAGCTGGTTTAGCCCAACCTTACGAAGCCGTCAAGCCGACACTGAATTTGCACACAATTACAGGCTGGTCGCTTTCGGCAATTATTGTCGCGATTACCGCATGGCGATTCGCGATTCGCGCCCGCACTCCGCTGAAAGTACCTGTTGCTTATCTCGGTGTAGCAACATTTTTAATTTGTTTAGTATTCTTTCAACAATATTTAGGGAGTCAGTTAGTTTGGGTATACGGGCTGCACGTAGAACCCGTAGTTGAAGCAACAAAGAATGGAGTCTTACAATGAACTCGCAACTTATCGATCGGTTGTGGTTCAAGCTAGGTGCGAACGGATTACCGTACGAGGTTCCTATCCATCCGCAGCTAGTGCATTTCACTTTGGGTTTATTCATTATTGCCATAATTTTTGATATTGCAGGAACGCTGTTTCGGTTTGAAAAACCAATCCTCAAATTTTTGGCTCTGACTGCTATTCGTTCCAGCTTTTTTGATGTTGGTTGGTACAATCTTTTAGCTAGTGCTGTTATCACATTTTTTACCGTCGCGGCGGGCTTTTTTGAGATGATGCTGGCAAACCCACCCACAAATATGAAGAGTGCTTGGGGTTTGGGGGCTGGTACAACAATGCTGTTGCACGGTATCGGTGGGATTTTACTATTAGCAGCGATCGTTGCCATGACCGTATGGAGGGGGTTGCAGCGCTACCGCTGGCGTAAAGATGCCACTATTCAAGTGCAGTGGAGTTACTTATTGGTGGGTATTTTCATGTTGGGACTGCTGTTTATTCACGGAACATTAGGAGCGCAGATGGGAGATGAGTTCGGGATACATAATACAGCAGCGGGCTTAATCCGACAAGGTAAAAATCCCAATTTGCTACTTAAATGATGCCGAGAAAGATACTAGAAAAATCGATTTTATAGGGGATGCAATGAGGAAAATTTTCGACGCGCTGTTATTGATGGTTTTTATCGCGGTAATTATGGTAATAGCCCGCTGGATTGGCGATCGCGCCTACTCTTGGATGCCGATTCAGGCAACCGCAGAAGCGCAACGAGTCGATCGCATATTTAGCTTTTTAACATCGGTGGGAACGTTCATCTTTTTGGCGATCGCAGGCACGATCGGATACTCAATTCTCACCTGTAGTGCGCCCAAGGGAGATTGGAGTCACGGTCATCCTGCCAGAAGCGATGTGAGGCTGGAAATCCTCTGGACTGCCGCCCCAACTGTCCTAGTTTTATGGCTTGCAGCCCAAAGCTTCAGCATTTATCAACAATTAGATATCGAGGGGCTACAACCGATCGTGCATCTGCACCTATTAGAAGAACCTGCTGCCGCAGCAACGGTCAAAATCCCCAGTCAACCTGTGGCTGAAAATATTGAGGTTTTGGCGAAACAATGGGTTTGGTCTTTCCGCTATCCAAATAATCTCATTAGTAACGAATTACATCTAAAAGTAAATGAACGTACCCGCTTAAAATTACATTCCCAAGATGTGATTCACGGCTTTTATGTCCCTGAATTCCGGTTAAAGCAAGATATCATCCCCAACCGCAACATTAACCTGGTATTAACACCCACCCTAATCGGCAAATATCACCTGCGCGATTCCCAATTCAGCGGCACCGACTTTGCTTTGATGGTGGCGGATGTATATGTTGATTCAAGTGAAACTTATAGTCAATGGCTGTCTCAAGCTGCTAGCCGTAAATAAAAAATATATGACAAATAACTCTATCCCAATTACTGAAGAATCGGAAAATCGCCACAGCGAACCTGATACCAACTGGCGGGAATATTTCAGCTTTAGCACCGACCATAAAGTTATCGGTGTTCAGTACATGGTGACGACTTTTATTTTCTTTTTGATTGGTGGGCTATTCGCGATGATTATTCGTGGCGAACTGCTTACTCCCGAATCAGATTTAGTCGATCGCTCTTTATATAATGGCTTATTTACTCTACACGGTACGGTGATGATTTTCCTGTGGATTATCCCGTTCAATGCTGGTCTTGCCAACTACTTGGTGCCGTTGATGATTGGGGCAAAAGACATGGCGTTTCCAGTTCTGAATGCGATCGCCTTTTGGATCATTCCCCCCGCCGGTATCCTGCTACTATCAAGCTTTTTAGTACAAGGTGGCCCCGCACAAGCTGGCTGGTGGTCTTACCCGCCAATCAGCCTCCAAAACCCAACTGGTTATCCCATCAACGGCGAATCAATTTGGATACTGAGTGTAATGCTGCTGGGTATTTCATCGATTATGGGAGGAGTCAACTTCATCACCACCATCGTCTGGATGCGGGCACCAGGGATGACGTTTTTTCGGATGCCGATTTTCGTTTGGACAGTTCTCAGCGCCCAGTTGCTGCAACTAATTTGTTTACCTTCCCTAACGGGTGCGATCGTCCTGTTATTTTTTGACCTCAATTTTGGCACAAATTTCTTCAAACCCCTGGAGAATGGCGATCCGATCGTCTATCAGCACCTATTTTGGTTCTACTCCCATCCGGCAGTTTATGTGATGGCGCTGCCTGCTTTCGGCATCTTTTCGGAAATTCTCCCCGCCTTTTCTCGCAATCCTTTGTTCGGCTATCGATCGGTTGCGATCGCTTCTTTCGGAATTGGTTTAGTCAGCATCTTCGTTTGGGTACACCATATGTTTGCCAGCGCCACACCTAATTGGATGCGGATACTATTTATGGTTTCCTCAATGTTGGTAGCTGTCCCTACTGGTGTCAAAGTATTTGCTTGGACTGCCACAGTATGGAATGGCAGACTGCATCTTTTAACCCCCATGTTATTTGCCTTGGGAGGTGTGGTGATGTTTGTTTTCGGTGGAATTACTGGCATCATGCTTAGTTCAGTGCCGTTTGATATTCACGTCAACAATACCTACTTTGTGGTAGGTCACTTCCACTACGTCGTCCACAATACAATCACGATGGCAATCTTTGCCGCAATTTACTTCTGGTTCCCAAAAATAACCGGGCGAATGTACGCCGAAGGCTGGGGAAAAGTGCATTTCTTTTTAACTTTTATCGGTGCTAATTTTACATTCTTCCCCATGCACCCACTGGGTTTACAGGGTATGGTGCGCCGGGTTTCATCTTACGATCCGCAGTTCCAAGGGTGGAATATTATTGCTAGTTTAGGAGCCTTTTTGTTGGGGATGTCTACACTACCTTTTATTGCCAATATGGTGGGTTCTTTGCTATTGGGTAAAAAAGTATCAGACAATCCTTGGCACGCTACAGGGTTAGAGTGGAAGACTTCTTCACCGCCACCGAGAGAGAACTTTGAGGAAATTCCTGTTGTCAATGAGCCGCCTTATCATTACAACTCTAAAGCGATACCAGAGGCTGCTGCTACTAAAGAATAGATCGGGCGAGGAAGAGTAATTGAGGAGTTTTATTCAATCTAAAATTTAAAATCCCAAATCCCAAATCATCGGAGTTATGCCAAATCCTACACATCATATAGATGAAAGCCCGATCCGTTTCGATCGCCTAGTACAATCTTTCCCTAATTGGTTGCAAAGATTCTTGCCAATTGGGGGCGGCATAGCTCACGATCATCATGGTAAAGGGATGTTCGGTGTCACCGTATTTTTGCTGTCGGAAAGCCTAGTTTTTCTCAGCTTTTTCTTCACCTATATTGCTCTACGATTGACCCATTCCAACTGGTTGCCGCCTGGTATCAAAGGGCCAGAATTATCTAAATTTATCATTATTAATACTGTGGTGCTGCTTTCCAGTAGCTTTGTTATCCAAGCCGCAGAAAACGCTCTCAAACGCCAGAAAATTATTAGATTTCGCTGGCTTTGGGCCTTGACTTCTGGGATGGGAATTTACTTCTTAGTTGGTGTGGCGATCGAGTGGAGTAACCTTAACTTCCGGCTGACTACAGGGCTGATGGGTGGCACATTTTACCTGCTGACGGGTTTCCACGGGCTGCACGTTCTTACGGGCATTCTCTTGCAGTTGCTCATGTTTTCTCGTTCCTTCATTCGGGGCAATTACAACAAGAGTCACTTTGGTGTCAGTGCAACTACTTTGTTCTGGCACTTTGTTGATGCGATCTGGATTGTCCTATTCTCACTTATCTATCTCTGGCCACCCTAGAAATTTGCAGTCTTAAGATGAATGGTTATTTGTAGCCAAATCGTACTTAAGCATTGCTTGATTAGGGATTTGAATTTGTAAACACATTACTGGAAATAGAAGCCGATGGATAAAACTTTTGTTGCAGCTAGAACCAAATGTACTCGTACCTTACTTTATAAATTTCCAGGAGGTTTTTTATGAATTTACCAACTCAAGAATTACCAGCAATCTTCACAAATTACTTTTTCAGTTTGGCTGAATCCGTCCAAAAAGATGCATTGATCGATCAAAGCGGCCAGGTCATTGTGAAGGTTGGCGTTGTCCTTCTGGCGATTACTTTAGTAATTGCTGTCAAGATTATTAGCCCCAGAGTTGAACACGCTATCCTTCTAGCTATCTTTCTCAGCTTTGGATTAATTGGTTTCTTTTTACTTGAATAGGAGAAATGGCGTTAATGCTCTGACTAACCTGTTATTTCCTAAAGCTATCAATGCAATTTCTTTGGAAGTAGGACATGAGTATCGTCTCACTTTTTTTTATTTCAAGGATCGCGAATTAAATAATTTACACTCTTGAAAGTGGGGTGTCCCGCCCGCCCTTTCTGGACGGGACGCCCATCCCACAAGAACATCAAAATTGTAAGTTATAGCATTTCTCAAAAAGATGAGGTATGACTGACAGCTTATATAACCCTAAACTAAGAGGGCCCAAGCCCAACTACGTACCTCATCTTTCTGAGAACCGCTATATTTAATTCTCATTCCCAATTTCGTTAGTCTCAATTACTGGAGAAAAATGATCTCATGAACAACCCAATTTATCAGACTGTAATCGTTGGCGGTGGTTTTACTGGTCTGTTTACAGCTTTGCATCTAGCGCACGAACACTATCCAAGAAGCATCATCCTAATTGATAGCTCTGAACGCTTTTGTTTTAAGCCTTTACTTTACGAGTATTTCAGTGGCGAGATGGATGCTAATCAGGTAGTACCGCGTTTTGATGAACTGCTTAAGGATAGCGGTATCATTTTTGTGCAAGATACGGTGCAATCGATCGACCTCCATGAACGGGAAGTCAAATTAACTTCCGGGGACTGCTACAACTACAGCAACTTAGTTTTAGGTTTAGGTAGCGTTACGGGCTATTTTGGCGTTGAGGGTGCCAAAGACTATGCTTTTGATTTTCGCACCCAAGAAAATGCGATCGCCCTCGATCGCCACCTGCGCGACTGCTTGCAGCGAGCCGTTCAAATCGAAGACCCCGAACAGCGCCGCCGGCTGCTAACTGTAGCTGCGATCGGTGGCGGGCCAAGCGGTGTGGAAATGGCCGCCACTTTAGCCGATTTGCTACCTCACTGGTATGAAGCATTGGGAGGTAATCCTCAAGAAATTCGGGTGGTACTAATCAATCACGGCAACGAAATTCTCAAGGGTGATATTAACAGTCATCTCCGCGAAACCGCAGAGCAGGAATTGGAAAAACGCGCTGTACCAGTAGAGTTAATTGCGGGAGCAGAAGCGACGGCTGTTCGTCGAGATTCAGTTGAATACAAGCGCGATGGTAAGTCTGAAATATTATCAGCATCTACCGCGATTTGGACAAGTGGAACTGCTACACATCCACTGATTGAAAAATTGTCGATTCCCGACGAACACCGCGACAAACACGGTCGCGTTCACGTTACTCCCACTTTACAATTACCCGATTTTCCAGAAGTTTTTGCAGGTGGTGATTGTGCGGTGGACGTGCAATCATCAACGGTTGAGGGTCGCGAGTACGAGCATTTAGAGCTGCATCCCGAACTCATATCCCACTCTTCTGAAGAACACAACGATACTAAACCTCTTCCTCCCACAGCCCAAGTAGCTTATCAGCAAGGAGCCGCGATCGCGCATAATCTGAAAGCGATCGCATTAGGACATGAGCCAAAACCAGCTCGAGTTAACCTACGCGGAACCCTCTTAAAATTAGGGTTAGAAAATAGTGCTGCTAACATTTACGATGTTTTTCAAGTTACGGGCGAAGTCGGCCATCTGATTCGCCAAGGCAGTTATCTAGAACTATTGCCAACTCCGGTTCATAACTTCAAAGTCACTACAGATTGGCTAAAAGATGAGATATTCCACGAACATATCAATTCTGGTGATGGGGTAAAACAAGCTGTCAAGATTGCTCAAGTGGTTGGTGGGGTCGTCGTCGGCGCTATAGTCGCCAAAAAATTGCTCAATATGCTAAGTGATGACAATAAAGACCAGAAATCCTGACGGCTTCTCCAGAAGGGGTAAAGCCGGGATACAGGGGGCGATCGGGGGATCTGGGTAATTGTCAAACAGCAGACCGGTATTACGTTTGACGTTAAGTTGACACGCCTTGGGCACTCCCCAAGGCGTGTTCAACTTAACGTTAAACCCGCAGTCCGACAGAAGTTAAAACCCCTGCCTCAAAGCCGCGTGTGATTCATTCCTTGGGGGACTGGCGGACTGGCAGATGGTCGGCTTAAGTTGACACGCCTTGGGGATTGCCGTGTCCCTGCTTAAACTTTTGTCCCGCACTCTGGACAAAAGTTATTGGTGGAAACATTCTTAGCGCCGCAACTGGGACAATAAACCAACTCCGCAGAGTGCAACTTGCTACGATCGGGCAAACCAACCATTTGAGCGTTGCTCTTACCCGGAACTACCATCGGATAGCAGTTTTCGTCCCGCGTTACCTTCACGTTCATCAGCACCGGGCCGTTGTGAGCGAGCATTTGCCCGATCGCCCCTTGCAACTCATCCGGCCGCGAAACCAGCATCCCCTTCACGCCGTAAGCCTCAGCCAGCATCACAAAATCCGGCATCCCCACAGTCATGTTCGACGACGAATAACGCTCCCCGTAGAACGCTTGCTGCCACTGCCGCACCATGCCTTGCCAACCGTTATTTACGATCGCAACCTTGACATTAATGCCGTATTGTGCTAGGGTTCCCAGCTCTTGAATATTCATTTGGATGCTAGCGTCACCAGCAATACAAATCACCTGCTCGTTGGGTAGCGCCATTTTCGCGCCCATCGCCGCCGGCAACCCGAAACCCATTGTTCCCAAACCAGCGCTCGAAATCCAGCGGCGCGGCCCGTTGTTCAAGAATTGAGCCGACCACATTTGATGTTGACCCACATCCGTTGTGTAGTAAGCATTCGGCGCTTGAGCACCCAACTCCCAAATCACCTGCTGCGGAGACAAAATGTCTGGATAGTGAGGCACAACTAACGGATAATCCTGTTTCCAGCGATCGATCCTGTGCAGCCATTCCCGAGTTTGTCCGGGATTCGGCGAAACTCCAGTTTCCCGACAGCGGCGCAGCAAATCGATCAAAACTTGGCGGACATCTCCGACAATCGGCACGTCAGGGCCGCGAGTTTTGCCGACTTCGGCCGGGTCGATATCGATGTGAATCACCTTCGCCCGCGCGGCAAACTCGTCTAATTTGCCCGTCACGCGATCGTCAAACCTCGCCCCCACAGCAATCAGCAAATCGCACTCGGTAACGGCAAAATTAGCGTAAGCAGTGCCGTGCATCCCCAGCATTTTCACAGACAAAGGATGGTTTTCGTCAAAGGAACCTTTGCCCATCAGCGTTGTTGTGACCGGCAATTGGAACATCTCGGCGAGTTCCTTAATTTCCTCGTGGGCCCCGGCTGCGATCGCCCCGCCGCCCACATAAAGCAAAGGACGCTTTGCTTCCTTCAGCAAATGAATCGCTTGATTAATTTGCCGGGGATTTCCCTTCACCGTCGGGCGATAGCCCGGAATTCTCACCGATCCGGGTTCCACGGGCAGATAGTCAAATTCTTCTAAACCGACATCCTTGGGCACGTCAACCAACACAGGCCCGGGCCGCCCTGTACTCGCGATGTGGAAAGCTTCAGCCACAATTCGCGCCATATCTCTCGGATCGCGCACTACATAAGAATGCTTGACAATTGGCAGGGTAATGCCGTAAATATCAGTTTCCTGAAACGCATCAGTGCCGATCGCCGGACGCGGCACCTGACCGGTAATAATTACGATCGGGATCGAATCCATGTGGGCCGTCGCAATCCCCGTCACCAAATTAGTTGCACCGGGCCCGGAAGTAGCAAAACAAACCCCAACTTGTCCGGTAGCGCGGGCGTACCCGTCGGCGGCGTGAGCTGCACCTTGCTCGTGCCGCACCAGAATATGTTTGATAGCGCCGGTTTCTTCAGCGCGGTAGAGTTCGTCGTAAAGTGGCAGAATTGCGCCGCCGGGATAACCAAAAATATGCTTGACGCCGTGGCGGATCAAGCTGTCAATCAGAGCAAATCCACCAGTTGCACGCCTGACGGCCACTTTAGTTTTTAGTTGCACAGAATTTCCTTCCTTAAACTAATTATAATTTACGATTAATGCTTTCATTTTACTTCTTTCTCAATATTGAAGCTTTAAAAGTTGCAGTGTTGATATTATTCTCAACACTTGAGAATAACACATCGGCTTGGGGCATAGAAGTTTTAGAACCCGAGAGGGGGACAGGGGAGATTCCGATCGCGGGAGAACCCCATAGGGCTGAGCTGGAAATACGCTACCGTCACGCATCTAACCCGCATTCCGCATCCTCAACAGTCACATCGACAGTTATAGCTGCTCAATCTTACTTCGTAACTCCCTGAGATCGAGATGTCGATCGATGTCCAATTGATTGGCAGCCCAATCAAAAAATGCTTTTAGAGAGATATATTGAGATTCTTGCTTTTGCATTTCTTTTTGAATATCTTTCCCGTGAAACCAGATTACATACTGTTTCTGCGACCAAAATTCTGATTGACTAAATTGCTGGTGATAATTAGCTAGGCTTGCTTCAAATCCATCTAGTGTAACTGTTTCGACAGCTTGTCTAAATTGGTTAATTAGTTCTCTAGCTTGAGTTCGACAATCTAGTAGCGCTAAAGACGAGGGAAGCAGACCGCTACCACCAGTCCAAGTTGTCTTGAGGTGCGTTCTCGTTGGACTTGAGAACAACAGCTCGCCTAAAGCCCAGCGTACAGCTTGGTAGTCTTGCAAGCTCTTTGCAGCATTTTCAATCCATTGTGCAATCCTATCGATACCTGGAGAGTCTTTATGTGCCCATTTTGAAATGGGATTTTCCTGCTTCTCGATATATTTTTCTCGCCAATAATCATGAATCAAGTCAGGATCTAGGAAATAGTTCTCAATGCAAGCTCGATGCGTTAACCAAACGGATTGACTGTCTAATTGAATCAGTCGTACCTCTTCTGAAGGCTTGGCATCGAAGTCTCGATCTCGGAAAACGAGATATTTTTGACTGCCAATTTCTTGACGGGAAAAATAACCCTGTGCAAATAAAGAAAAGCTAAATTTACTGCCGCAGGGGACAATTGTAGGCCGCTCTGCTGGTAGTGTTTCTAAAACCCGCTCCAGCAGTTGGGCATCCAAACTTCTTTGCTTTCCTTCGCAGAAAATAATTTTGCTACTGACAACACTCACAATTACACCTCTAGCCTGATAATGTGTGCTTCAGGCACTAATTGCTCCACATAATCAGAGTGGGTTGTAATTATAAACTGATTATTATTGCCTAGCTTAGTCAAGGATCTAAGGAATGCCTGTTGCATAGGTGGGTGGAGGTGCAATTCAATTTCATCAATCAAGATGAGCGAATTATGAATGTTCCAATTGGCAAAATCCATGAGGATGGGAAAGACAGCTCGTTCGCCTCCAGACATCTCAGAAATTTCATACTGATTTCTGCCGTCGCAAACATAAAACCAAGGTTCGCTCAGGATATCATCTATATTCTCGCGCGGGACGGGGCCTTCAAAGCTGCGTTCGGGAAAAACTGCTTTGTAAGCTCGTTCAATTTCAGCATACAAGTCTTTTTGTCCCGGTCGCAGTTTCTGAATTCTACCTGTTTCGACATCTTGATGAAACTGTCGCCATTTTGATAGCCGATCGCGCAAAATATCCTCAGTAATTTCTTGTCGGATTTCGGGATCTTCTGTCGTTAGGCTGGTTGCAGTTCTTTGCTCGGTGTACCAAAGAACGCTGCCAACTCGCTCAAACGCCTGAAAGCCTTCAGAACGAAGCAGTCGTTTAGCGTATTCTCGTCCTTTAAATTGAAATAATACAGCAGCCGTATCCGCTAGGACTCGCTCAGATGGCGATCGCCATCTGAGTTTCACACTATGTTCTCGTGCCGGAGGAAGTGTTAAATTGTGTCCCATCCCTTGTAATTTTTGGTAAAACTCTGCAACTGCTTCAAGTTCTTGCGAGGAAAACTGTACCTGTAAAGTGACTTCAGGTTGAAATCTTCCCCAGTTGTTTCCTAGCAATTCATAGTTAAACCCTGCCCATTCTAAGTCAGGGATTTTTTGTAATCGTCCGGTAGCCGTACCTAATGTTGCTGCGATCGCTTGTAAAAGACTTGTTTTGCCAGAGCCGTTCATTCCAATTAGAACAATCAGATTTCGTGCCAACCCAGTTTCTGGATCGGTGAAATCAAATACCGGAGGAGTCCGAAATTTCTTGAAATACTTTAGCTCAACAGATTGAACTTTCATTTGGGAAGTCTCTAAAGCTTGTTGACTGATGACTGATGACTGATGACTGATGACTGTTGACTAAATTCACAGAGCATCCTGGAAGACTTTGCGGGTATGTCGCCAAGCTGCCATCCCCATCACCGATACCAAAAAGCCCAAACTCAGCAACACGATCCGCAAGCCGAGGTCATCCGATCCCACCGCTTTGCTGACAGCATCCGTCAGCGGCCCGGTCAGTGCTAAAGGCAAGCTAAGAGCAATATTAATCGCATTGTTCTCCAAGCCAAAGACTTTTCCCCGCATAGATTCTGGAGTTTTTTCTTGAATCAGGGCTTGCATCGGGCCGTTAATTAAGGAAGCGCCAAAACCGAACATAGCGCTCAATCCGAATCCCACCCACAACACTCTGGCAAAGGCAAACATTGCCAACACAAAACCCATCATCAAAAAACCAATTAACGGCAAAGGTTTTTGGTGGAAGCGATCGCCCCAGTGGCCCAAAAAAGCCGCGCCGAAGACCATTCCGACTCCCGCAGCAGCCAGCAAAAAGCCAAATTGAGTTTCTTTGAGACCAATTTTGCCTGAAAGTGCGATCGCCAGCACCTGAAGCGCCGCAAACACGGAATACAAAATGGTCAACTGCACCACCGCGTTGCTGACAAGGCGATTGTGCTTCAAATACCGCAAACCTTCTTTGAGGTCTTGCCAAGGATGGACATTTTTGCCACTGCTGCCGGCATGAGTTTCTTTAATCCGCATGGCATAGATCAAACCCGCAGATATCAGGTACAACCCGCCCAGCAAAAACTCTTGAGAAGCTGCTCCGAAGCTGTGTTTGACCCAACTAAACAGCGGTTCGCCGATCGTCATCCCGACAATAATCCCGCCCATTGTGGACGAGGCGAACAGAGCATTTGCCGACATCAGTCCCTCTCGCCCCACGGCCAGCGGGATTGCCGCGGCCTCTGCTGGAGCAAAAAATTGCGTTACGGTAGAGACCAAAAACGTAATCACCAGCAACACGGCAAAAGTTTTGGGCAAAAACGGCAAAGCTACAATCAACACGGCTCTGATCGCGTTACAGGCAATCAGCATTTGCTTTTTGGAAAAGCGGTCTACCACAATACCGGCCGCCGAACCAAAGACGATCGCCGGCAGCGTGTAGGCGATCATCACCGCTGACAGCATAGAATTTTCCGAATACTGCCAAGAAACAGGCCAGGGTCGGTAGTCGCCTGTTTTCAGCAGAATAATCAGCAATACGTAAAAGATTTTATCCGCCACTTGGGCTAATAACTGGCCCGTCCACAAGGCGAGGAAGGGGCGATTTCTCAGTAGGGCATCAAGCCCGCTGCGGTCAGGGGGAGGGCTGGCTGGGTGCATAAGAATAGTTTAACTGACCGCGTCTGGCAATTATAGTTTTCAGCAATAGGTGCAAATCTCACATAGCAAAGCGGAAACCCGGAAAATTCCTGTTTCCTGCGTTCTTTTTCTGTTTTAGCAGATCGGCGGGGGACGCCTGCACTCTTCTTAACTCTACCGCGATCGGTCGGAGCCCAGAGCCCGCGCCCCCGGAAAATCCGAGAATATTGTTTAAGATTGGCGTGCATTTCACCGCGAGTACAACATAGGGTAATATATTTGACAAAATACTTGGTGTTGGTAGTCAGTAACTCAGGGCTAAAGCCACTGAGCTTGTAAGAGAAATCAAGCAAGCTGTACTGACCAGCTATCGCCTTAACTGGCTACGTTATTTTGGTCATGACACCCTGGGATGCGAAGCTAGTCCCTTGCTCTGTCGCTAGTAGTTAAACAGTCTTAAGGTCACTGAGGCAGTGCTGCTAGCCTAACAAGCCTTTATAACATTGACCGACAAGCTAACATTACCCCGCAAGGGAGATCGAGGCAACCATACCTCACCAGAGGGGCAACCATACCCCTCTACCCTCGCCGGAGGGGATTCAAGGCGATTGAAATCGCCGGGTCGCTTTCCTCTCAGGACTAAAGTCTCTGAGCTTCCCACTTACCGAGCTTTTTTTGTGATATTAAAAGATGTCACGCCGATTAAGTAATATAACGAAAGTAGTTAATGTTAGGAGTGAGAAACTTGAAAAAGGTTGAAGCTATTATTCGCCCCTTTAAACTAGACGAAGTGAAAATCGCGCTCGTCAATGCTGGCATTGTGGGGATGACTGTTTCTGAAGTTAGAGGTTTTGGCCGTCAGAAGGGCATGACCGAACGCTATCGCGGTTCTGAGTACACCGTGGAGTTCTTGCAAAAGCTCAAGGTCGAGATTGTTGTGGAAAACGATCAGGTTGACATGGTGGTTGATAAAATTATTGCTGCTTCCCGCACGGGCGAGATTGGCGACGGCAAGATTTTCATCTCTCCTGTAGAACAAATTATCCGGATTCGGACTGGGGAAAAAAACCAGGAAGCAATCTAAGATACTGGGGCATTGGGCATTGGGCATTGGGCATCGGTCATCGATCGTCGGTAATTGGTAATTAATTGAGAAAGCCTCTTCCGCGTTCAGTTCAGGTGTCTGACTGCCAATTCCAATGCCCCGTTTTTGTTTTTTTGCCTCAGTTGGGGTTGACAATGTTCGCCATTTGTGGTATTAAAGCCTGGAATGCTCGGCCGCGGTGAGAGTGCGATCGCTTGATATCGGGTGTCATTTCTGCAAAAGTTTGTTGCTGTGCGGGCACGTAGAAAATCGGGTCATACCCGAAACCCCCGATACCGCGAGGAGCGTGCAGGATTTCGCCGCGGCAAATTCCTTCTACTTGCACGGCAATTGTACCGTCAGGACGGGCGATCGCGATCGCGCCAACAAATTGTGCTTGTCGGTTTTGTTCGTTGCCTAATTCTTTGAGAAGTCGAGATATCCTGTCAGCATCGGTTTTCCCGTAGCGCCCCGAGTAAATCCCAGGTCTACCGTCGAGTGCATCTACCATTAAACCAGAATCATCGGCGATCGACCATTGGCCGGTTGCTTTTGCCACTTCAGACGCCTTCAAGCAAGCATTAGCAATAAAAGTTTCGCCTGTTTCCTCGATTTCCAACTCTTCCGGTTTTAGTTCCAATTCCCATCCCAAATCCTGAAGATAAACTTGCATTTCCTTGAGTTTACCCGGATTGCCGGTAGCTAAAACTAGCAATTTGCGATCGGTCATTATTTCTGTTAAAACTTACGGATCTATATTAACAAAAGATTGGGAGAAAGGTTGCAACAAAATTCCCAAAATCTTATCAACATCTTGAATATAGTATTCAATCGGATCGATATAAACAGTAGTTTCCTCCAAAATCAAGAATTTCCAGTTAGTTCCCGTCGTCACCGCGCCGTAAATGCGATCGACCTCAGTGTCTTGGTTTTGATTGAAACATTGGGCCGCTACCATTGCAGCTACGCATTGACCCAAACCGCCAATGATATCTTCCTTTTTTGCCTCAAAAATTGTTATAACCGGAGCACTGATGAACAATTGTTCTGAAGATCCGCTAATAATATAATCGCAAAATCCTTGCAAGCCTCTTTCTGGATCGACAGTAAAATCCTTACCGGAAAAAAGAGAAACTCGTTTGTTTGACAATCGCCGAACTTCTGCTAATATCGGGGCAATCAAAAATTCCGAGCGAGCTTTTTCTGTGGAAATAAAAGTGGCTAGCGGCACATAATCAATCAGGATTGTTCTTAAAATTTCGGATGGTGAAACTGGTTTTGTATCAGCAAATAAATTGCGTGTTTCATCCAAGGTTAATCCAAAATCTTTTTTGACTCTTGCAAGGCTGAAATCGCTATAAGCCATCTTTTATACCATTTATACCAATTCTTGAAAATCATGCAACATTAGCCGTAGGGTGTGTCGCCATTGAAAATCTCTGAGTAAAAATCAACAATCTCATGGCGACGCACCTGGGATCTTCAAAAACTCTTGTAAACAAACCCAAAAATATACGGTAGCAAGAATTTTTAGAAATGTTATTGTACAAAGTATTATTACAAACAAGTGTCAGATTTATTTTATTAGCTTTGTCAGGTGCGTCGCTTTAAGATTGTCTGTCGAATTTAGAGATTTTCAACGGCGACACACCCTACAATACTTTGGATTTGTGAACAAGAAAGATTTTTTTTAACCGCAGAGGGCGCAGAGAACGCAGAGAAAGAGAGGTTTAAGATCGATCTATCCGCGTTTATCTGCGTTCATCTGCGGTTGCAAACTCTTCTCAATTCTTCGCCCAAGTTTTCGCCCAATTCAAGTTTTGCATCACCTCTTTCAAAGTGGCAGCTTCCGAATATAACCTCAACACTGGTTCAGTACCGCTAAACCGAATTAACAGCCAACTTCCGTCAGCTAAACGGAATTTATATCCGTCAACTTTGTTGCAATCTACAACTGCTTTGCCGGCGATTTCTGTTAAGGGTTGATTTTGCAGCAGCGACAGCAAACGCGACCTTTCTTCCATATTTGCTAAGTGCAAGTCGATTCTGTCATAAGCTGAGGTAAAGTTTGTTTCTTGTTGCAGTCGGCTGTAAATTTCGCTTAAGTCTTCCCCGGATTTGACAACTGCTTCTAACAAGTACAGCGCTGACAGCAAAGCATCTCGTTCGGGAATGTGGGTACCGTACCCAATTCCTCCCGATTCTTCGCCGCCGACTAAGACTTGGGTGGTTAACATTCGATCGGCTATATACTTGTAACCGATCGGCGTTTCAAATAATGGCAAGTCGTACAGCTTGGCAATTTTGGGAATTATGTCTGAACCGCTGACTGTTTTGATGACTTCCCCGCTCAACCCGCGCCGTTTTGCTAAATGTTCGATTAATATGGGAACTAGAATTTGAGAACTGAGAAAGTTGCCGCTAGAGTCAACGGCTGCAATTCGATCGCTATCTCCGTCAAATACAAATCCGATCGACAAACCAGCACTTTTTCGCTGGTGAGTTCGCATCACGCGGAATAACTGCGACAGGTAGCGCGGCAAAGGTTCGGGTGCACCGCCGCCGAACAGCGGATCTCGATCGCTGTTGACTTCATGTACTGTTTCTTCTAAAATTTGAGCTAATCCTCCGGCTGCGGCACCGTGCATTACATCTACAAATACTGTAATTTTGCCGCTGGCGATCGCTTCTTTAATCGCCTCAATATCTACCATTTCCCGCAAGGTTTTGCAGTAAGCCGGCCAAGGATTGAAATTCTCCAATTTCCCAGGATTTGCTGAAAGTGCCGCCGGATTTTCGAGTTTTTCTTCTATCTGTTGAGTAACTTCGGGCGAAACTGAACCGCCAAATCCGCCCTTGACTTTTAACCCTAAATATGCGCCGGGATTGTGGCTGGCTGTCAGGACGATCGCGCCCAAAGCATTTAATTGTTTGGCAGCTAAACTGAAAGCCGGAGTAGGGGCGTAGGATTCGCTCAGCAGCACGTCAAATCCTGCGTTTTGGACGGCAACAGCCGCTGTTTTGGCAAATTCTTCAGCTAGAAATCGGCGGTCGTAACCGACAATTACGGTACCGCTGCTGCCATCGCTGCTGCCGGTTTGTGCGAGAACTTGTGCCGCTAGGGGAGCGACTAACGCTACGCGATCGAATGTAAAATCGTCAGCAATGATGCCGCGCCAGCCATCGGTTCCGAATTTAATAGGATTCATTTAGTCACCTTAATGTTGCAAGGAGGCTCCCGCTATAACGAAGTTTAGCGGCGAGAGGAATTGCAACCAGTATAAACGTGC